>JAEWIW010000191.1 GCA_023386855.1 Bacteroidota bacterium
TACTGGAAAAGATATTGATACAATTCTTCAACCCTTCCCAGCATCACCAGTTCAATATTGAATTGTTCCTGACGGATACCTTTATTGTATTTGGAAAGGATGATCTTTTCAAAGCCCAGCTTTTGCGCTTCCGCAATTCTTTGTTCTATCCTGTTCACCGCTCTTATTTCACCACTTAATCCTACTTCTCCTGCAAAACATAGTTCATGTGATACTGGTTGATCTTCATAGGAACTGAGCAATGCTACAAGTACTGCCAGGTCGGTCGATGGATCTTCCACTTTCAATCCACCCGCAATATTGAGAAACACATCTTTCATTCCAAACTGGAAACCTCCGCGTTTCTCGAGTACTGCAAGCAATAACTGTAATCTCCTGAGATCAAATCCCGACACAGTTCTCTGCGGCGTTCCATATACCGATTGCGTAACCAATGCCTGCACTTCGATCAGCAATGGCCGCATTCCTTCCATGGTTGCAGCGATGGCAATACCGCTTAGCTGGTCTTCTTTCTGTGTTATGAGAATCTCACTGGGGTTGGTTACACCTCGCATTCCCTCACCAGTCATTTGATAAATACCCAGTTCCGCTGTACTTCCAAACCTGTTCTTGATGGTCCTTAAAATCCGGTATGCATAATGCCTGTCGCCTTCAAATTGAAGCACGGTATCCACCATATGTTCAAGTAACTTCGGGCCAGCGATAGTTCCATCCTTGGTGATATGACCAATAAGAAATACCGGTGTATTTGTTTCCTTGGCAAAACGCTGGAATTCTGCTGCAGATTCCCTGATCTGTGAAATACTTCCTGCTGAGGAATCAATAAGTGAAGACTGGATCGTTTGAATCGAATCAACTATCACCAGTTCGGGCTTCAGCTTTTTTATTTCCTGGAATATGACTGTTGTAGAAGTTTCTGTAAGCAAAAAGAAATCTTCATGTACGATCTTCAGCCTGTCGGCCCGCATTTTTATCTGCTGCTCACTTTCTTCACCACTGATATAAAGCGTTCGAAGATTGCGCATCTGCAAACCGTTCTGTAAAAAGAGCGTTGATTTACCAATGCCCGGCTCCCCGGCAATTAATATTATACTACCAGGAACTATTCCTCCACCCAATACCCTGTTAAGTTCGTTATCGGGTGAAATGATCCTGGGTTGTTCAGTAGAAGTTACTTCCTGCAGTGATACTGTTTTAGTGATCCTTGGACCTTCCTTATAATCCTTCCAGGTTGCAGCGGAATTAGATGGGCTATCTTTTTGAATGACTTCCTGGACAAAACTATTCCATTGATTACATGCAGGACATTTACCTGTCCACTTCGCACTCTCGTATCCACAGTTGGAACAAAAAAAAGCTGTCTTGATTTTACTCATCGCTGATAAAGGTAGGAGATATACTATTTCAGCCATGTGAATTTCAACAGGGCCGGATGATTTTTTAATTGGAAAGGAGAAGGAAAAAACAAAGCATTACCGGGAAATATCACACCTATTTTTCAATAGCTTCTTTCAAGATGTTCAACAAAAGTAAAAGGGCCAACATTACTGTTGACCCCTTACTTACTAACCCATTAAATTCTTGCACTAAATTACAAATTCAGGTCACATTACAAAATAATTTTTTGGTGCTGTGAATAAAAATTTGCCCTGGTCAAACAGACGGGAAAATTTTATAATATAAAATAACCTGTTGTTTTTCAGTTTGTTATAATTTATATAATTTTTAATGGTCTCTTAATGATAATTTGGCAGCCCCTGTTTTTCATACAGTTAGGAAATGTCAAAAAATGATTAAAAAACTGCAGTATTGACTCGAAATTTCTTTATGAAAAGAATGGTCGGTAATTTGTCGGTCTATTTAAAAACACCACAATAAATGACACCTTCGATTTTATTTATTTCCCTTCTTTTCCTGGGTATCAGTATGCTTGTTTCGGGGATACTAAAAAGCAAGTTCCGGAAATACAGCCAGGTAGGGTTGGGTAATGGCATGTCCGGGAAAGAAATAGCAGAAAAGATGCTGAAGGACAATGGCATTTTTGATGTTCAGGTTATTTCTGCCCAGGGATTCCTGAGCGACCACTATAATCCAATGAATAAAACGGTAAACCTGAGCCCCGACGTATATGCCGGCCGCTCCATTTCTGCTGCAGCAGTTGCCGCACATGAATGTGGTCATGCTGTTCAGCACGCTACTGCCTATTCCTGGCTTATGCTGAGGAGCCGGCTGGTTCCAGTTGTTCAATTCAGTTCAAGTATAGTACAATGGATATTATTGATTGGTATCCTGATGATCAACAGTTTTCCCCAGCTCCTGCTTGGGGGTATTGTACTCTTCGCTGTTACCACTTTATTCTCCTTAATTACCCTGCCCGTTGAATTTGATGCCAGTAAAAGGGCTCTTGCATGGCTCGACAGGACCGGGATGACTACCCGTACCGAGCATCCCATGGCTAAAGATGCACTTAAGTGGGCTGCTATGACCTATGTAGTTGCAGCACTGGCTTCCATTGCCACACTGGTTCAGTATATATTGATTTTCATGGGCGCATCGCGCGACAGGGATTAACCGCCCATCCAACATATCAAGTATTTCATTACTGTTTTAAGCCATGCAGCCAAATGCATGGCTTTTTTGTCTGCCTCTTTTGTAAAACGTTAAGAATCTTCTAATTTTGTCAACTTTTTAACCGAAATCCTTTCGCATGAGCAAACTGTTTGGTTTTTTAACGGGCTTATTGTTTTTAAGCCTGTGTGCGTCTGCACAAACAAGGGCGGTAACAGGAAAAGTTACCGATGCCCGTGATGGTTCCGGATTAGCGGGTGTTACAGTTGCCGTGAAAAATGGAACTGCCAATACCCAGACTACCGCGGATGGTTCTTTTAGCCTGAATGTTCCCGCAACAGCGACAACGCTGGTTTTCTCCTATGTGGGCTACCAAACCCAGGAAGAGGCAATTACAGATGAAATGAACGTTTCTCTCCAGGCTGCTGAAAAAGCGCTTAGCGAAGTGATCGTGGTGGGGTATGGTACCCGCACCAGGAGAGATGTAACTGGTTCAGTGGCAAAGGTTGGTGCAAAAGAGCTGGCCAATACACCTGCCACAAGTTTTGAAAACGCCATCCAGGGACGTGCTGCCGGCGTTTTTGTTGAGCAGGAAAATGGAAAGGTTGGCCAGGGTATCAAAATGAGGATCCGTGGTGCATCTTCCGTTACAGCGGGTAATGAGCCACTGTATATTGTTGATGGTATTCCTGTGATCAATGCAAACCTATCCACCAACGGGGCCAAAACCAACGCTATGGCTGATATCAATATGAATGATATCGAATCTGTTGAAATCCTTAAAGATGCATCAGCAGCAGCGATCTATGGTTCCAGGGCTTCCAATGGTGTGGTGATCATTACAACAAAAAGAGGTCGCTCAGGAAAATCCAAAATCGATGTTGGATTCTATACCGGCTGGCAAACGCCTACCCGTAAGAGAAAGTTCATGAATGCAGAACAATATGTGAACTATTTCACTGATGCTTCTGAAAGAGGAGCTAAGTATGATTATAAGATTAATGAAAGCTTTTACAATTCTATCGGTTGGAACGAGCAGGATGTGATCAATGACTACGTTGGTTTTACTGAAAGCCGTTTTACGAGGTATGCTGCAGGTACTGAAGACTGGAAAACATATAAGACCAATACCAACTGGGAAGACCAGGCCTTCCAGGATGCACCTATCAACCAGGCAGATGTAAGCATCTCCGGTGGTAATGAGAAGACCACTTTCTACATGGGAGGACAGGTTCTTGACCAGAAAGGTATCATGATCAAGAATGCTTTCAGGCGCTATAGTGGCCGACTGAACCTCGATCATAAAGTAAGGGACTGGTTGAATGTTGGTATGAACCTGAGCTTTGCGCGTTCATTAAACCAGCGTATCTCCAATGATAATGCCTTCTCAAACCCACTGCAGGCAGTGGCATTATCTCCCATCACTCCAGTGATCGATCCAAGAACAGGTTTGATCAGTGGTGAACTGGATCCTTCTACAGGTTTGCCTAACACCAACTACCCCGTGTATTACAACCCTATGCTGAATGCAAAAGGCGTTGATTATAATACCAATAATAACCGCACAATTGGTAATGTGTATGCAGAAGCTAAACTGCTGAAAGGTTTGACCTTCCGTTCAGAATATGGACTTGACCAGTTAAGCGCTACAGAAGAAGGTTATTATTCTCCCATCACAGTAAGAAACGTTGGCGCCCCACAAGGCCTTGGTTTCTATACAGCAGATGCGATCCTTAACATGAACACCAATAACTTCTTCAGGTATAATACTACTATTGGAGAAGATCATGACCTTGACGCTGTTGTAGGTATGAGCTTCCAGGAGCAGAAATGGAACAACGCATACCTGGAAGCAGAACAGTTCCCTTCAACTGCATATCGCAAGCTGGAATCAGCCGCCAGTAAAACTGAAGCAACCACTTCAGAAACCAAGTTTGCCATGCTTTCCTACTTTGCAAGAGCTAACTATAAATTTAAAGACCGCTACCTGCTTTCATTGAGTGGACGTTATGATGGTTCTTCAAGATTCGGTATTAACAGCCGCTGGGGTTTCTTCCCTGCAGCATCTGCAGGCTGGATCGTTTCTGAAGAAGATTTCTTCAAGAGCGAGCTGGTAAGCTTCCTGAAACTTAAAGCAAGCTATGGTTTAACAGGTAATGCAGAGATTGGCAACTTCGCCTCACGCGGGTTGTGGAGTGGTGATGCTGCTTATGGTGGAGTACCAGGCCAGGCACCTACACAATTATCAAATCCTGATCTTAAATGGGAATCATCTGTTGGATTCGACGGTGGTGTAGAAGTAGGATTATGGAATAACAGGGTTAGTGTTGAACTTGATTACTATGTTAGGAATACCAGGGATCTCTTGCTGAATGTAAATGTTCCGGGAACTTCTGGTTTCAGGACCTTGCTTAAGAATGTTGGTAAGCTGAACAACAGGGGTGTTGAACTGGTGATCAATACCGATAATATTAATACCGGTAATTTCAGGTGGACTTCAAACATCAACTTCTCTGCGAACCGTAACAAGATCACTGACCTGCAGGGCCAGGACCTTGGCGGTGGATATAACCGTGCAAGAGAAGGATATGCGATAGGTGTTTTTGTAGCGCGTGAATTCGCCGGTGCTGACCCTGCAAATGGAGATGCACTTTATTACAAGAATACTTTGAAGTCTGATGGAACAAGGGACCGCGCAACTACCAATAATTATAATGAAGCAGAAGAAGTGGTAATTGGTAATCCTAATCCTGATTTTATCTATGGCTTCCGTAACGTATTTACTTATAGCGGTGTTGAAGTGGATGTGTTGTTACAGGGTGTATATGGTAATGATATCTATGACGGTGGTGGACAATACTTCTCCGCTAACGGAAGTAATGGTTATGATAACCAGACCCTCGACCAGCTCAATGCATGGAAACAGCCAGGTGATGTTACCATGGTTCCTGAAGCAAGGCTGTTCTTTGCGAATGGTACTGACCCTTCCAGCAGGTACCTGCTTGATGGTTCATACCTGAGGGTGAAATCTTTAAGTGTTGCTTATACTATTCCATCCACTCTTACATCAAGATGGGGAGTTGAACGACTGAAGATTTATGCAAGAGGCCAGAACCTGTTTACTTTCACCAATTACAAAGGATGGGATCCTGAGGTGAATGCCGATTACCAGGCTTCAAATATCAACCAGGGTGTTGACTTCTATTCTGCACCGCAGATCAAGTCGATCGTGTTTGGAGTAAATATTGGTCTATAATTAAATGATTAAACCTACAATAATGAAAAAAGGGATATTGAATTATATATTGGCTTTTGTACTGGTTTTTTCAATAGCAGGTTGCGAAAAAAGACTTGATATTGATCCCAAACAATCAGTGGATGAAAGCGAAGCACTGCTTACCAGCTCCGACGTGGAAGCTGCCCTGGTAGGGGCTTACTCTCTTGCCGGTGATGGTGATGTGCTGGGAGGAAATGCCTATGTTAACGCAGAATTACTTGGTGCATTTAACGAGATCAACTGGTCTGGTACCTTCCAGGGAATGACACAGATCTACAATAAAGTGATACCGAAGAATAATGCATTCATTACTTCTACCTGGACAGATTCATATGCTGCCATCAATACACTTAATAACGTATTGAGTGCATTGGATAAAGTTGATGAAGGAAAAAGAGACCAGGTTGAATCCAGTGCAAAGTTCCTTAGAGCACTATTATATTTCAACCTTGTTAAGTGGTATGGTAAGGATTGGAACAATGGTGATCCCAATGCAAACCTTGGTGTACCCATCGTTACTGAACCAACAAGGGTGATCTCGGAAGAAAACCAGGTTCCCAGGAATACCGTTGCTGAAGTGTATGAATTCGTGATCAACGACCTCAATGATGCAAAGGAAAAATCTGATGGTGTTGTTCCTTCTGCTTTGCTGGCAAGAGTATATCTCCAGCAGGGTAATTATGAAGGTGCTTCAACAGAAGCCAACCGGGTTATCAGTTCTGGTGATTACCAGCTTACTGATACTTACCTGCAGTCGTTCCCCCAGATCTATCCTCCTAAATCAAGGGAAAGTACAAGTGAAGAAATTTTCTCCATTGAAGTAAATGAGAATACCGGTATCAATGATTTTAATACCTATTTTTCTTCCAATGGTCGTGGTGATATTGATATCACTGATGTTCACCTGAACATGTACGAGCCCAATGATCAGCGCCTGACATTATTCTACAATGATGGTGGTTCCATCTATACTGGCAAATTTGAAAACCAGTATAGCGATGTAACCATTATCCGTCTTGCAGAAATGTATCTTATCCGTGCTGAAGCTAATTTCCGTCTTGGTGGTGCACCCATTGGAGGCATTACTCCTGCTCAGGATATCAACAGGATACGCGCCAGGGTTGGCCTCGATCCCATTGATGATGCTGATCTTACACTCGAGCAGATTCTTCATGAAAGAAAGCTTGAGCTTGCTTTTGAAGGATTCGCCATTGATGATGCAAAGAGGTTAAAGCAAAATGTTGGATCTGTAGCCTGGAATTCTCCAACCCTGGTTTACCCGATTCCTGAAAGGGAGATCCTGGTGAACAAGCAACTGGAACAGAACGAAGGTTACTAATCTTAATGGATCAAATATTGAACAGGCTGTCTCATTGAGACAGCCTGTTTTTTTATAAAATAGATGGCAACATGTTTTTATTACAATAGGCAGCTAACATCTTTATAATCCAGGGCAAAAAAAAACTGCCCCGGTTGGGGCAGCCTATAATATAAAAGTGTTGATCTAAAGTTTTATTTCTTCCTCATGTTTATCGAAGAAATGGTATTCGGTAAGGTGGTAATTGGAGTTTTCTTTGAGGTTAACTTTTTTACCATATTTATAGCGCCATTTCCATTGTTTTGAACGAAGGAAACCACCTTTGGTGAAGTAGGCATACAGGAAGGGGTGAACGATCAGGGTCAGGTCGCCATGCTGGTGAGTAAGCAGGTAGCTTAAGTTCTTTTCGATCTCATCTTCAAGCAGCAGGGTGCTGGAGATCTTTCCTGTTCCATTGCAGGTTGGGCATACTTCCTGGGTATTGATGTTCATCTCAGGCTTCATGCGTTGCCTGGTGATCTGCATCAGACCGAACTTGGATATTGGAAGTACGGCATGCTTGGCCCTGTCGGGTTGCATGAAACCTTCCATTGCTTCCATCAGTTTCTTTTTGTTCTCGGGCAATTTCATATCAATGAAATCCACCACGATGATACCACCAAGATCCCTTAGCCTTAACTGCCGTGCGATTTCAGCAGCAGCTTCGAGGTTGGTCTCCAGTGCATTCTGTTCCTGGTTATTGCTGACACTTTTATACCCACTGTTAACATCAATTACATGAAGGGCTTCAGTATGTTCAATGATCAGGTATGCGCCACTTGGAAGGTTTACTGTTTTGCCGAAAGCTGCTTTCACCTGCTTGGTAATACCAAACTGGTCAAAGATGGGAAGGCCGTTATTATAAAAGCTTACGATATCTGATTTCTCAGGTGCTATGCGGTGGATATAGCTTTTGGTATCGTTGAAAATACTTTTATCGTTGATCACGATCTTGTTGAAATCTTCATTCAACAAATCTCTGAGCATGCTGGTGGTCTTGGTCTGCTCGCTTAATATTTTGGCGGGGGGATGAGAACCTTTAAGATTTCGTTGTATTGCTTTCCAGGTTTCAACGAGCATGGAAAGGTCTTCATGAAGTTCGGCAGTGTTCTTTCCTTCTGCAGCGGTGCGGACGATCACGCCAAAGTTTTTGGGCTTGATCGCTTCAATGATCTTCTGGAGTCTTTTGCGTTCATCGGAAGAGTGGATCTTACGTGAAACAGCAACGATATCATTGAATGGGGTGATCACAACAAAGCGGCCGGGAAGTGATATTTCACAACTCAGGCGCGGGCCTTTGGCGGCAATAGGCTCTTTGAGGATCTGTACAAGTATATTGGGTTTGCCGCCCAATACCTCGTTGACCTTGCCTGTTTTTATGATCTCGGGTTCGACCTGGAAGTTGGCAAAGTCAAAGCCATTTTCGCTTTGATCATGCATGGCCACCTGGGTGAATTTGAGTAGTGAACGGGCATAGGGACTCAGGTCCGTATAATGAAGAAAGGCATCTTTTTCAAAGCCAACGTCTACGAATGCAGCATTCAGGCCAGGGATCAATTTCTTGACCTTACCCAAATACAGATCACCAACCGCGAAGTTTGCATCCGTTTTTTCATGATGCAGCTCCACGAGCTTTTTATCTTCTAATAACGCGATTTCTACTCCCTGGGGAGCAGCATTTATAATGAGTTCCTTATTCAAGCGTAATCATCTTTTACGTCTAACCATCGTCACTCCAAGGAATTGTGCAGAAACATCATTATTGTCCACGGTAGAAGGGCGGACAATAATCTTCACATTTTCATACAGCAAAAAAGAGGGAAGGGCCGAATAAATCGGCCCCGTTATATCAAGAAGATTAATTAGCGGCTCTTCTTCTTATGACGGTTCTTTCTCAGTCTTTTCTTACGCTTGTGCGTCGCAATTTTATGACGCTTCCTTTTTTTACCACACGGCATAATTACCCAATGATTTAGTTAAACAAATTATTAATGTACAATTCCCGTTAGGGAATTATTTTTTCAGATCATTTATACGACGATCAATTTCTTGCAAAATCGCTTCATTGCCAATGATCTTCTTTGATTCATCGTACCAGCGGATGGCATTTTCCTTATCACCTTTTCTTTCATATGCTTCTGCAAGCATTACCACCGCTTCAGGATTTCCCGGCTGTAATTTTACAACCCTCTGGAAACGCTCAATAGCTTTATCGAACTGCCCTGAGATCATTCCACCAATACCCAGCATCATCTGTGCATACATATTGTTGGGATCCCTTTCCGCCACTTCCCTGATCATAGTGATCCCCGCCATCGGCGTTTCACTGATATGACCAAACAGGTAGCAACTTCCCAGTCCAACCTTTGTTGAATCATTGTTGGGATTCAACACTAAAGCCTTTTCAAACAACTCTTTAGCTCCTAAGGCCAGCCAATCTTTCAGTTCATGGTTTTCCTGGCTACGGACACCATCTAAAAGGAAATGGGCAGCAAAGGTGAGACTTTTTTCAGAATTTTCCAATTTAGCAGATTCACTAATATAATATGCATAGGGAACCAACGCATGAGCTGTGTCGCGGTAGAAGTCTGCCAGTTGCCTGTAAACTTTTACCTGCTGGCTTTTTACATCACCCCGGACAACCGCATTTTCAAGCCTGGTAACCCTTTCCTGCTGTTCAGGAGTAAGTTCCCGCTTTGTTGCCATGATAACGGAATCAACATTGAACTCACCATGAGCATCATGAGTGGCAGCCGCTGCTGCTGCCGGTTTTCCACCAGTTTTTTTATTGGGGATCGTTCTTCCAAAGAAGAACATTAAACACAATAGAACTAATCCGGATGAAACGAGGATGACCTGCTGCTTTTTCAAATTGGGCCTTGTTTAGGCCGCAAATTTACATTTCATCTTCCGGGTTTGGTTGATCTTCTTTAACAGATTGTAATTTTTTAACTTCTGCAACAAATTCTTTGGCAGGCTTGAAGGCAGGGATATAATGTTCAGGGATATGTACGGCAACATTTTTTTTAATGTTACGCCCGATCTTAGCGGCCCTTTTCTTGGTAATAAAGGAACCAAACCCCCGTATATATATATTTTCCCCCTGTGAAAGGGTTTCTTTCACTTCCTTGAACATGGTTTCCAACGTAACCAGCACATCCACTTTTGGAATTCCGGTCTTTTCTGATATCTGGTTAACAAGGTCTGCTTTTCTCATATGAATGAAGTTTATTACGTTGGTTAAGAAAATTTGTTTTCTTTCTCCCCCGGCAGGGGCCAATTAACACAAAATCAACCCATTACTGAAATTAAAGGTTAATTTTCAAATTAGCAAGAAATCGTTTATTCCTCAAAATAAAAATCGGAACCGGCGTTTATTATAACATTTCCATCCCAATTGCTTTATTTGCATAACTGATGACAAAATCCCTGTTTCCCGAAAAACTGCTTCAATGGAATGCTTCACTTAATACCCGGTCCATGCCATGGAAGGGGGAAAAGGATCCTTACCGTATCTGGCTTAGTGAGATCATACTCCAGCAAACAAGGGTTGAACAGGGTTTAGATTATTACAACAAATTTATTTTAACCTATCCCACCATCAGGGACCTTGCCCTTGCACCTGATGAGCAGGTATTTAAGCTCTGGGAGGGATTAGGGTATTATTCACGTTGCCTGAACCTTCTTCATACTGCCCGGCATATTCATTTTAACCTGGATGGCAACTTCCCCAATACTTATGAAGGCCTGCTGAAACTGAAAGGCATCGGCGAATATACAGCCTCGGCAATCGGATCTTTTGCCTTTAACCTGCCCCTTGCAGTGGTGGATGGTAATGTGCACCGGGTCATTTCAAGGTATTTCGGCATTTCAACGCCCATTGATTCGCCGGAAGGCAAAAAGCTTTACCGCATGATGGCCGATGCCCTGCTCGATCGCTCCGTTCCTGCAGCATATAACCAGGCCATAATGGATTTTGGTGCTGTTATCTGCAAACCCAAATTGCCCCTTTGCGCTTCCTGCCCCATGGCCGGCGAGTGCGAAGCTTTCCTTCATAACATGGTAGCACAGTTGCCGGTTAAGGAGAAAAAACTGGTTCGTAAGTCGCGCTGGCTAAACTATTTTTTTATTGAACATGATAATAAGGTGCTGATCAGGAAAAGAACTTCTAAAGATATCTGGAAGAACCTGCACGAACTGGTATTGGTAGAATCGGAGCAGGAATTACATGAGCCGGGATTTGTGCTTGAAGAAATGATCGGTAAAAATTTCCGGTTAATGCACCAGCCTGTTCACTATACACAACAGCTAACACACCAGGTGATCCACGGGAAATTCTTTCACGTAGAAACCTTGTCACCTGTTAGCCTGAGCGGGTATACCCCTGTTCCTTTGTCAGAGGTTGAGCATGTAGCCTTCCCCCGCATTATAAACCAATATCTTCAAAAGGAAGCCGGCTAAAAAAAACTGCCTAATTTGTTTTAAATAATTAATTTTAATAGGATGAACCACTAGACGATTACTCACGAAAAATTAATCTATATGAGAGGCGTTAATCGGGTAATGTTAATAGGCAACCTGGGAAGAGATCCGGATGTGCAGCACCTTGAGGGAAATATAGCAGTGGCGAAGTTTCCATTGGCAACAACAGAAACCTTTAAAGACAGGGCAGGCAAGCTGATCTCGCAAACTGAATGGCATACCGTAGTAT
>JAEWIW010000200.1 GCA_023386855.1 Bacteroidota bacterium
TCGTAAAACATGGGCCTGATCAGGTGATTAAATCCACTATTCACGCCAACGAATACCGTTGCAGGCGTTAGCTTGATCACATTAGCCTTTACGATAAAATAACCACACTGGCTTACCAGGTATTTTCCTGGTTCAAACCATACCTGCAATTTCTTACCGGTTTCTTTCTCAAAACGATCAAGGGCTTCAGTAAGTTTCTCTCCCAGGGTTTCCACATCCGTTTCAGCATCGCCGGGTTGATAAGGAACCTTAAAGCCGCTGCCCAGGTCAATGAATTGCAGGTCGGGGAAGTGTTCGGCCATGGAGAACATTACTTCCAGTCCCTCCAGAAATACGCCTATGTCTTTGATCTCGCTACCCGTATGCATATGAATGCCTGTAACTTTCAGCCCGGTACTTTTAACCACTCTTGCAATATGCCTGATCTGGTGAATGGAAATTCCAAATTTGCTGTCGATATGACCCGTGGAGATTTTAAAGTTACCTCCTGCCATAATATGAGGATTCAACCTGATACAAACAGGATAGCTACCGCCAAACCAGTTACCGAATTGTTCAAGGATAGAAATATTGTCAATGTTCAGGTTAACCCCAATTTCTTTTGCCTCTACGATCTCTCCAAGGTCAACGCAATTGGGTGTGAACAATATATTGGAGGGTTCAAAACCGGCCTTGATGCCCAAACGCACTTCCTGGATGCTAACGCAATCGAGCCCTGCACCAAGGCTGCGCATATATCGAAGAATATTGATATTGGTAAGCGCTTTACATGCATAGAAAAATCTTGCATCCGTTTCATCAAATGCCTTCTTCAGTTTCCCGTACTGTTCTGCAATTTTTTCAGCATGATATACATACAAAGGGGTTCCAAATTCCTGCGCAAGTGCAGACAGCTGTTCGTTGGAAATCTGTTGGGACATAAAAATTATGGGATTATGTTTAAAGGTCCGGCAATTGATTTATGATCCGGGATCCGGCCGGTCCTTTTCTTCTGTAGTGTTGGGGGTTTCATCATCATCATTCTCTTCTTCATCATCTTCTTCTTCATCTTTTTCATCATCATCATCATCTTCTTCTTCTTCTTCACCATCGTCCTCATCTTCATCTTCAACATCTTCCTCATCTTCTACTTCATCATCATCATCTTCATCAAAAATTTCATCATCGATTTCTTCTTCATCTATACCATCAACTTCAATTATTTCTTCTTCCTCCTCCATGTAATCATCATCAGCAGCTTCTTCATCAACACCTTCAACTTCATCACCACTTTCATCATCATCACCAGGAGATTCAATAGGCGCACCTTCTTCTGTATCGTTCTCCTCCTCCACAATAGCTTCTACCAGTAACTCCCCTGTCTCAGTTACAACGAAGGAACCTTCCTCACTTTCGTCATCAGTGCTTTCGTTATTAGCCTGAACATTATCCTGTTCACTGAGCATCGTTGGCTCAACAGCATGCTCATCATAGACTTCTTTCAGCTTGGGTAGTTCATCGGCAGAATTAATGCCGAAATAATCCATAAAGGTTTTTGAAGTAGCGTAAACAAGTGGCTTACCAGGTAGTTCTTCATTTCTTCCTGTGATCACGATCAGTTCCTTTTCCAGTAATTTCTGGATGGAATAATCGCAGCTCACACCTCTTATCGCTTCGATATCCGCCTTAGTGATGGGTTGCTTATAGGCAATGATAGCCAGTGTTTCCAATGCAGCGGGAGAAAGTCGTTTAAGGAATTTCTCTCCATTCAGCTGTGCAACGGTCTTATGATATTCTTTCTTGGTAAGAAACTGCCAGCCTCCACCACTTTCACGCAATTCAAAGGGATAGAATTCGGACCGGTATTTTTCAATGATACCTTCAATTGCCGATTCCACCTGCTCCTGCGTGATCCTGTCTTCCATGAAACCAAACGCATTATTGATGAGCTCCGTAATTTCTACCGGGCCGATGGGCCGATCGGTAGCAAAGATCAGCGCTTCAATATGGGGTATGATGTGTCCGATTTCCATAAGAACTTTTTGGATGATGGCTTCTGCGGGAATTATCCTTTCAATGCTGCTGCTCCACTCACGATCTCGGTAAGTTCGGTAGTGATGGCAGCCTGGCGTGCACGGTTATAGCTGATCTTAAGCGCCTTCAGTAATTCGTTTGCATTTTCAGTGGCTTTATCCATTGCGGTCATTCTTGCACCATGCTCGGAAGCATTGGCATCAAGTACTGCCTTATACAATTGTGTATTGAGGATCTTCGGCATCAATTCAGCCACCAGCTCTTCACGCTCGGGTTCAAAAATAAAATCCATTTTCTTTGCTCCCGGCTTAGGTGCGATCTTCGGGATAGGCAGGAACCTTTCCACGGTAAAGATCTGGGTAGCGGCATTTTTAAATTCACTGTAAACCAGCTCTACCACATCGAATTGTTTTTCCTGGAAAGCCTTTACTGCGGCTTTTGAGCAGGCCTGTACATTTTCGAAGGTCAGGTCGAGAAAGATATCTCTATGCTCTTCCATTACCAGGAAACGGTTCTTCTGGAAATGCTCATAACCTTTTTTACCAATGGCCCAGATCGCAACATTTCCTTTTGCAGCCTGCGCAGCATATTTTTCGCGAATGGTGTTTTTAGCCAGCTTGATAATATTGGCATTATAGGCACCGCATAAGCCGCGGTCGCTGGTGATCACGATCAGTAGCACCTTTTCAACAGGTCTTTCAGTCGAAAGGCTGCTTCCATTACCCAGGTCGCCCCCACTTACAATATTGGAAAGTACTTCCTGCAGTTTACGGGCATAAGGCCTCATTTGAATAATGCCATCCTGTGCTTTACGCAATTTGGCCGCACTCACCATTTTCATGGCTTTCGTGATCTGCTGAGTATTTTGAACCGACTTGATCCTGTTACGAACTTCTTTTAACTGGCCCGCCATGGTTGTAGTTAAGTTTACAGTTGATTTTTTACCGGCTGCAAAGGTAGCGGAAACACCTGAAAAACCAACCAAAGGTTATGGCATTGATTTTTAGATTGTTTTACTGGTTTAAAGGCAATTGGATATTTTTACCCGGTAATCAAGTAAATATATATGGCAAAAGCTAGATCGAAAGGCTCAAACACGGAAAAAATCATCCTGGTAACCAATGATGACGGCATTTCCGCCCCGGGTATCAGGAACCTGGTGGAAGCAGTCAAAGACCTTGGAAAAGTGATCGTGGTGGCACCCGACAAGCCACAGTCGGGCATGGGGCATGCCATTACCATTGGCCATCCCCTGCGGCTCGCTAAAGTGGACGGATTTGGTGATATTGAAGCTTACCAGTGCTCAGGAACGCCTGTTGATTGTGTGAAACTCGCGGTAGACAAGATCCTTCACCGAAAACCGGATATCTGCCTGAGCGGCATTAACCATGGGGCAAATCATTCTATCAACGTGATCTATTCAGGAACCATGTCGGCCGCAGTGGAAGCATCCATTGAAAGTATTCCTTCCATTGGCTTCTCCCTCCTGGATTACAGTATTGAAGCCAACTTTGAAGGAGCAAGGCATTATGCCCGCATCCTTGTGGAACAACTGCTGCGTAAACCCCTCGATAAACATCTTGTGCTGAATGTGAACTTTCCCGCGGTGGACTTATCGCTGATCAAGGGCATTAAGATTTGCAGGCAGGCCTATGCGAAGTACGTGGAAGATTTTATCGAAAGAGATGATCCCCACGGCAGAAAGTATTACTGGCTCACAGGCGAATTCGTGAATTTTGATAAAGGCCGTGATACCGATGTGTGGGCCCTGAAAAATAATTATGTAAGCGTGGTTCCTGTAGAGTTCGACCTGACCAATTATACCCTTAAAGAAAAAATCGAAAAAACCTGGAAGTTCTGATGTTTAAAAAAGATAACCTCCGTTGGGGAATGGTATTGGGATTTATTGCCCCCCTGGTGAGCGTGGTGATTTATTATTTTGTAAAGTTCTATCCTCTTTTCACCGTAGGTGATTTTTTCCAGTTCCTAAGAGAAAACAAAAACCAGGTAACGGCTATTTCGGTTCCATGCCTGCTCCTGAATATTGCACTATTCACTTATTATATCAATACCCATAAAGACAATACGGCAAAGGGAATTTTCCTGGTAACACTGGTCTATGCCATTGCCTCACTGATCATAAAATTTTTTTTATAAGCCATGAAGGATGTCAGGAAATATTACATCATTGCCGGGGAAGCTTCAGGCGATCTGCATGGCAGCAACCTGGTAAAAGAATTGAAGAAACAGGATCCCACGGCCAATTTCCGTGGCTGGGGTGGCGACCTGATGAGAGACGCAGGTGTAAATATCGTAAAGCATTATCGTGACCTGGCATTTATGGGGTTTGCTGAAGTGATTTCTAACCTCGGCACAATAATGAACAACCTGAAATTCTGCAAGAGAGATATTTCCGCATGGGAACCAGATGCTATCATTTTCGTGGACTACCCCGGCTTTAATTTACGTATTGCTGAATGGGCCAAGAAAAAAGGCATTACCACCATTTATTATATTTCGCCACAGATCTGGGCATGGAAGGAAAGCCGGATAAAATCGATCAGGAAGAACGTGGACAAAATGCTGGCCATCCTTCCTTTTGAGGAAGCATTCTATAAGAAATGGGAATATGAAGCGGAATATGTGGGCCACCCGCTGGTACATGTGATCAGTGAAGCAAAAGATAACATTAGCATGGTGCCCCCTGAAATGGGATCACCGTTGAATGAAAAAAACATCATTGCGTTATTGCCCGGCAGCCGGAAACAGGAGATCCTTAAAAAACTACCTGTAATGCTGGAGGCCAGCAAACAATTCCCAGATCACCGGTTTATCATTGCCAAAGCTTCATCACTGGATGATGAATTTTACCAACAGTTTTTGAACGAGTATAAAAATGTAAGATCCATACGAAATAAAACTTACGAATTGCTGTCTGTTGCCAAAGCGGCCCTGGTAACCTCGGGCACTGCGACACTTGAAACAGCACTCTTTGGTGTACCCCAGGTAGTGTGTTATAAAGGATCACCCGTATCTTACCTTATTGCTAAAAACCTAATTAAGGTAAAATACATTTCGCTTGTCAACCTGATCATGGATAAACCCGTGGTAAAGGAACTGATCCAGCATGAACTTACCGTAGATAATGTTGTACATGAATTGAATAGAATCCTGTTTGATGCAACAACTATACAGGAAATTAAGCACGATTACCAGCAGTTAAAGCAGCTTCTTGAAAAAAGAGGACATGCTTCGGCAAGGGCAGCACAGAGTATTATCGACTTCCTTAAGGCTGGGAATGAAAAACACATTGCTTAAAGAAAATCACGATCAGTGCAAAAAGGAATAAAAGGATTGACAGCCTATTGATGCCATGCATGTATTTCATCCATTGCGTTCTTGGTGCATTGGGATCTTTCTTCTTTATATAAAGATATTCAGCGATCTGCCTTAATACGCCCATCGGGAACTTTTATTCAAAGTTACCCGAAAATCGATCACCTTTTACAGGTCCTTCCTGTTGAATTTTCTTGAAGATATCCATGCAGGTAACACTGCCCAAAGCATAAGGATAATGAGTGAATAGATCATTCCCCAGCTGGCTCCAAAGAAGGACTGGAACAGCGCACCAGTATAACCCATCAATGCGGAAATGTCGAGCTTCAGCAGGATGAGCACCCTTGCCAGGTCTACAGGATTAAGGGATATGAAAGCGATCATGGGCTGCTCCATGGGATAATCTGCAAACTGGAACAGCAGGAATAAGATCAATCCATCATATATCAGGGAGAAGAAGAACCATAACAATATCGCCACACCAATTCCCTTGGCCTTATCTCTTGTCATTACCGAGGCAAGCAGGGCAATCGAAACGAAAATAATCGATAATGCCACCCCTGACAGGATCATGACAAGACCTGAAGAACTGGGGCTGTATAATAAAACGGGAAGACCAACACCAACAATAAATGCCAGTGTAAGTGATAAAGCAAGCCCGGAAAAAATACTGAACCAAAGGCTCTTCCTTTTTAAGGGCTGTGATACAAGAAGCTCAATAAATTCCGCAGAATTATAAACATAAATAGTGGAAAAAATGATGCTCACCAATGGAACAATGATCAATACAATGTTCACTAAACTCAATACGCCTTTTTCAGGATTATCTTCAAGGTTGAAAACACTCAGGGAGATCAATAAAAGAAACAGTGTGTAAGCGATCATGATCCGGTTGCGGAGTATATCAATGATCACGTATTTTACAATCTTCTTCATAGTATTTGTTCGGGGCCTTACGGCATTTTGCTAATGGAATCAATCATTACTGCTGCATGATGCGGGCAACAAGTTTACTGAGCTTTTGTTCTCCGATATCTTCTTTAAGTTCATCAACGCTCTTGTGAAACCTTAACTTGCCATCCTGCAGGTAAATAATCTCTGTTACTATTTCGTCAAGGTCGCTAAGGATATGCGAAGTGATCAATACCAGTTTTCCTTTCTGCTTTTCTCTCTTGATCTTTTCTTTTAGAATTTCTGATGCAACGGGGTCCAGTCCCGCAGTTGGTTCATCAAGGATCAGCACGGGAGGGTCGAACATAAACGCAAGTGAAGCACTAACTTTCTGCCTTGTTCCTCCTGAAAGTGTACGCATTCTTTTATGCCGGATCTCGTTCAGTTTGAATTCATGCAACAGTTCTTCATCCAACCCCTCTGCATGGTTCTTTCTTATATCCTTCATCATATCGATCACCTGTTCGATGGTCATATTATCGGGATACCGTCCAATCTGCGGCATATAGCCGATCTGCTCACGGTATTTCCAGTCGTGAAGAATATTCTGGTGATTGAAAGTGATAAATCCTGAATCAGGAACCACCATTCCCAGCAGGCACTTGATAAAAGTGGTTTTACCGGAACCATTGGGTCCTATCAGTGAAATGGTTTGTCCGCTGTTGCAGGTAAGGGATACATTATCCAGCGCTACCAGCTTTCCAAACTTCTTTGTTACGTTGGTTGCAATGATCATAATTGTAAGGGTTTCATATGTGGTTTGGAATCATACAGGTCAATGGGTGTCATGCCAGGTATTACCTTTTCGGCTTTGTCGAGCAGTGATACCATAAAACTCCGGAAAAGCATCATCACTGTTGGATTCCTTTCCACGATCATGGAATAAAGGCTCACCGGGCGATAGGGAATATCACCGATCCTGTTCCTGTCAAGATCATAGCCATCATATTTATCCCAGTAGTTGCCGTCAAAATTATTCAGCACCAGTGAACCATTGGTTGCCACATCAAAGGTATTGGCAATAAAATTGTTTTCGTTTATGGAGTTATCATTACAGCTGGCCTGGACCTGCAGTGCCCAGCCATTATTTAAAAATTTATTCCGGATCACTTTTATGCGATTGGTGCCTTCCATATGAATACCACTGGTATTGCGAAGAAAACTGTTGCCTTCTATATGGCTATCAGAGATCTCTTTCAGCAAAATACCATATGCAGCGCCTCCCCAGTTATCGGAAAAGGTATTACCAATCATCGTTACACCATGCGAATACATCACTGCAACCCCTGCCCCATTATTACGAAAAATGTTTTTGTAATAACCATTATTGTGAGAGAACATGAAATGCAATCCATAACGTACATTGTTATGGCTGTTATTCGACTGGATGGTTGAATTGGTTACAAATTCAAAATAGATACCATCGCGATGCCCCGATATATCATTGTTCTGGATGCGCATACGGTCGCTCCTCCAGCAATGAATACCATTTGCAGAATTGATCTCATCCTTTGCTTTTGAACGCAGTTGGTTGCCTATAATAATGCAGTTATCGGAATGGCTGCTATAGATACCGAAAAAAGTATCGAATAACCGGTTATTTTTTACCGTTACAAAACTGGCATTGTTGATACGGATGGCCGCAATATCATTGAAGCTGGAATAACCACCATGTATAACCGAAAATCCTTCAAGCACAATTCCATTGGCAGTAAGCAGGAATATCTCATATTTTCTTTCTCCATCAACAGTTGGATAATCAACACCCTTCAGGTATAGCTTTTTATTTACCTGTATGGTCTTTTCACGATACAAGCCACTATATACCAATATCGTATCGCCTGCAGAAGCCTGGTCTACCGCTTTTTGGATAGAAGACAGTGGTCCTTCTTTCCGGACCTCCCAGGTTTTTGCAAATGAAACCATATGGCACAACAGGCCGGCAAGTACAAACAGTATACTTTTTTTGATATCCATCATGATCAGTCGTTCATCAACAATAAAGTTCCGCTATTTCATCCAGATGGCCTGAGACTATTGAATGATTTCACCCCAGTTCACTTCAACGCCGGGATATTCCTGGAGAAATTTATTCAGCGATTCTTTGGAAGAGAACCCCGCAATATTAGAGCCCATCGGGCTTCTGAAGGTTTCCGATTTCCAGAAGATCATATTTTCTTTTTCAAGAAGATTACCATTTTCGAAGTCAGTAACATAAATGCTGGCATCCTTTGCAGTTTCAGCATTTGCTTTTGTATATGCTGCCAGGCAATGCAGATCGTCAAATACATATACTTTTCCTTTAGCAGTAACGAGTTCAGCGCCGAATTTTTTATCACTCACCGTCATTTTACAAAAGCTGCAGGCATCCTGTCCAACCTTAATTTCACGTGGCCCCGACTGGCAGCTTACCATGAACATGGCGGCGATCATTACAGCAACTGTTTTATAGGATTTTTTTATGTGCATGGTCCTGAAGTTCCTGATCTCCATGATAATTCCGAATAACAATATTGCTCCTACACCAAGGAAGATAAATCCTCCACTATCCGGGATGGAATATGCGCCAAAATTGAGCAATTGTTTAAATCCAAGTATAGGAGGCTGGTAACTCATTCCTGGCACCTGGATGGGGGCTGTTGGATCAAGGTTATGACCATAGTTATAATTCCAGCGGTAAAAATCAACAATGGAAACTATACCAAATAATATAAAGAAACCGGCCCAGGTAAAATAAAACCATTTGCGGTTAATGAGTACGGTAAGCAGACCAAATAATGACAGCGCTGCGATGATATAAGGTAGTACAGTGAATTCAATAAAATCTTCCGTATGAAGTGTCCTCATACCAATATAGTGATTCAATCCATTGATCACGGCTACATCGCCCGCGAGTTCATTTGAATAAATTTTTAGCACCAGTCCCTCGGGGTATTGAGGAGCATCCAGTTCTATCCGCCAGATGGGAAGAAAGATTACGGCGATCAGCGAAAGTGCGGCAACCAGGGATAGGATTCTGATAAGTGGAGACAACCGATTATTCATGATATAGAATTGAAATGAAAAGGTGCATGCTGTAATCCAGGTATGACCCTGGGCAGCATACACCTTCTTAATGATTATTTAGCCGGAGCAGGAGCTGCATTACCAGTTGAGTCAGCAGGGTTTTTACCCAGGCTGAAAGTCAATGGTGTATTGCTTCCTGCAGGAGATACGCGAACATAGCCAGACATTTCCTGGTGCAATGCACTACAGAAGTCGGTACAATAGATCGGGAAAACTCCTACCCTGTCAGGAACCCATTTCAGGGTTTGTGTTTCACCAGGCATGATGAGCAGTTCGGCATTCAATGCACCTTTAACTGCGAACCCATGGGGTACGTCCCAGTCCTGTTCAAGGTTAGTGATGTGGAAATATACTTCATCACCCATTTTAACACCTTCGATATTGTCGGGAGCAAAGTGTGAACGGATGGCAGTAGCATAAACATGCACTTTATTTCCTTCGCGTACCACTTTGGCTTCTTTCTCACCATTGGTTTTATATGGGTTCTGGTTTTCGTCGATCTTATAGATCTTCTGTGAATTCTTACTGATCAGGTCGGCCTGTACTGCCTGTGCATAGTGTGGCTCACCAATAGTGGGGAAGTCGAGCAGCAGTTGCATCTTATCTCCACTGATATCGAAAAGCTGTGCACTCTGTGCCAGTTCAGGACCAGTAGGCAGGTAACGATCCTTGGTAATCTTGTTGTAAGCAACAAGGTATTTATCAGAAGGCTTGCGGCTATCGCCACCAGGAATCATCAGGTGACCAATTGAATAATAAGTTGGAACACGGTCAAGAACTTTCAGGTCCTTGATATTCCATTTCACCACTTCGGATGATACAAAGAATGAAGTATATGCATTACCTCTTGCATCAAACTCTGTGTGTAAGGGTCCGAGACCTGGCTTTTTCACTTCACCATGAAGGGCCGCTTCGTACTTGATTACAGGCAATCCTTCGTATTCACCATCAAATGCTTTATCAGCAATGGCTTTCTGGAACTTGGTGAAAGAGAATACAGGGATAAGAGCAGCAAGTTTACCACTACCTACAATGTATTCACCTGTAGGATCAACGTCGCAACCATGTGGAGATTTAGGACAGGGGATCATGTACACCATATCCTTCAATTCATTCGGATCAAGCACCAGCACTTCCTTACGGATAGTTGATGTTGAAGTATGTGTTTTATCATCATACTTGTTGTTGGCATATTCTACAGGAACTCTCTTTCCTTTACCCTGTGCGATATATTCTTCTGCTTTCTTCCAGTTCACTGCCATGATAAAATCTTTATCACGCTGTGAAGCGTTCACTTCAAGAAGGCTGTTAGCCTGCTCTGTGTTATAGGTTGAGAAGAAGAACCATCCATGGCTTGGGCCTTTACCGGCATGGCTGAGGTCGAAGTTAACACCAGGAAGCAGGATCTGGAATGCGATATCCATAGCACCACTGTTCTGGTCAACTTTTACAAAGCTTACAGTTCCTTTAAAATTTTTCTTGTAAGAAGAAATGGGAACATCCTCGTTACCACCAATAGGGATACTGAACCTTGTTCCGGCGATCACATATTCAGTGTTCATGGTAATGAACGGTGAAGAGTGGTTACCAGCACTGTTGGGTAATTCAAGGATTTCTGCAGTACGAAAAGTTTTCAGGTCGATACGTGCAAGGCGGGGAGTATTGTTACCATTAACAAACACCCATCTTCCATCGATCTCACCATTGGTCTGTGATAATTGTACGTGGTGAAGATCATCCCAGGGAACATTACCATGAGAAGTATTCAGCATTGCTTTTGTTTCCTCGCTGTATCCATAACCCTTTTCAGGATCTACAGAAAACACAGGAATTACTTTGAGCAACCTGCCTGATGGAAGACCATACACAGACAGTTGACCACTAAATCCACCGGAAACAAAATTGTAATACTCATCGTATTTACCCGGTGCCACGTAAGTTTTTTGGGCAGCATCGCCAGAAACGGCTCCTGCAGCATTCCTCGGTCGGCACGAGGTATACGAAATCGCAAGGGTGCAAATCGACAGCCCCCATAAGATCTGTTTAACTGCTTTCATTAATTGTGATTTTATTGTTTGAAGAAGTTTTAATTATTTAACGCCATCGTTCTTACGCATGAATTCATAAATGTTCATGGCATCATCATCGGTAAGATTCTGGTTAGGCATACGTACAAGGCATATCTCGAGCATAGCCTGTGCTTTAGGATCCTTGTCGAGCATTTCATCAACATTGGTTACGAAATTCAGGATCCATTCGGGTTTATGACGCTGGGTAACCCCTTTCCATCCGGGTCCTACCAGTTTTTCATCAGAAAGCTTATGGCAGGAACTACATTTAACATCAAATATTTTTTGACCTGCTTCTGCTTTCGCAGCATCCAGGGTAGGGCTTACTTCTACATTAGTAAACTTACCTGAACCTCTTTCGGGATCGTAGGAAGGATTTTCGGTGGAAGTTGCAGATTCTGTGGTAGCGCTTTCAGCCTGGTCATTTTTTGAACTGTTATCTGAGCAGGCATATATCGCAGCGCAGATCACCGCAATGAGAACAATTTTTTTCATGTTTTGAGTTAGATTTTGTGAGAAATGATTTGCAAGATTAAAGGTAGAATGGTTTATAATCTATGATTTCAATCATACATACATTTTTTAATTCAGGTTGCACCAGAAAAGCCTGTAAACAAAGGATTTTGAAATTAAATAATTTTTACAGCCGCCACAATACTCATTAATACATCGAATATCTAAATAAAACTCTTATGATAAAAATCATATTTGGTCAAAATTCAAAGACCTGTTCGCAGGCAGTATCTTTGCTCACTTAATACCCGATTATGATCGATACAGATCTTTTACTATGCTGGGGGGCCATACACAAAAACATAGCCAGGGGGCAGGTGATTTTTCATGAAGAAGATGATCCTTTATTTTATTACCAGGTGGAATCCGGTAAGGTTAAAATGGTCAATGGCAATGATGAAGGAAAGGAATTCATCCAGGGATTTTTTACTGCCGGTGAAAGTTTTGGTGAACCACCATTGTTTGATGGCGGCCGGTATCCTGCTGCTGCCGTAGCGGATGAAGATTCCATCCTGCTGCGCCTGAATAAGGATGCCTTTATACAGTTGCTGAAAGAACATGCCGACATTCATTTCAGGTTTACAAAGTTGCTGGCTACGCGGCTCAGGTTCAAATCGATCGTGTCGAAGGAAATATCCTGTTATGGCCCTGAACATCGCATTCTTACGCTGATCCAGCACTATAAACGAAGGGATCCCCTGGCTGAAAAAGGATTGTATAAAGTGAACCTTACCCGGCAGGAGATCGCTGATATGACAGGCCTCAGGGTTGAAACTGTGATCAGGGCACTCCGTCATTTACACGACAAGGGGAATGTCCACATTGAAAGAGGTAAAGTATATTGTTAATGCTTAAGTATAAATCCAGTATTCTGGATCGATTAATTGGAAATAAGCTGTACTATGAATGATTTCTTCAGGAAATGGGCGCATGCAGCCCTGTTCAACTTCATGCTGGTAGCCACCGCTGGTGTTTTATTGAGGTACAAGATCCTTTTCCCTTTTCCTTTAGTGGATCATAAAAATCTTTTGCATGCCCATTCACATTTTGCCTTCAGTGGCTGGGTATCTCTCGCACTTTGTACAGCCATGGTATCAGTTATCCATAGTTATACGCCGGTATCTTTTTCAAGATACAGGAAGCTGTTCTATTTTTCCCAGGTGGCATCATTCGGGATGCTGTTTACTTTTCCGTTCATGGGATATGCACCTGCAAGCATTGCTTTTTCTACCCTTTATATTATTTTCTCTTACCTGTTTACCTATTATGCATGGAAGGATTTAAACCACTCGTCGGTACCGGCACTGATACAGAAATGGTTTAAAAGCGGGATGATACTATGGGTAATATCTTCACTGGGGGCATTTGCCCTGGCATTTCAAATGGCCACCCATACCGGTTCGCAGCCTATGCATATTGGTTCAATTTATTTCTTCCTGCATTTCCAGTATAATGGATGGTTCTTATTTGCTATTGCAGGACTTTTCTTCCATAAGTTACTGAGAACGGGTATAGATGACCGTTATTTCAACCGGATCTTCCAGTTACTCATTAGTGCAGTAGTTCCAGCATTCCTGCTTTCTACCTTATGGATGAAAATTTCGGTCGTAATTTATGGATTGGCCATTACAGGGGCCATATTACAATTGATTGCTCTATATTATTTGTGGAGAATATTTCCCACAATCAGGCAGCACCTCAACCTGGGAAGGGTTCCCGTAGTGAAGTTGTTATGGGGCCTGGCCATGATAGCAGTAGTTCTAAAGTTCATTTTCCAGGCTGTTTCTACCATACCGGCATTAAGTCACCTCGCCTTTGGATTCAGGCCCATTGTAATTGGGTTCCTTCACCTGATCCTACTTGGTTTTGTAAGCCTGTTCCTAATCGGGTACCTATATGAAGAAAAGTTTTTTGTTTTTAACAGGGTGCAGAAAACAGGCATATATATGCTGATCACCGGTGTACTTCTCAATGAAGCCGTATTATTCATACAGGGAATAGCTGCAATGGATTACAATGCGGTTCCCTATTCCAATCATATGTTACTGGTTATTGCCTTTCTCCTGTTCCTAAGCCTTGCGGTGCTTGCATTATCAGCGAAACATCATAAAAAAATTCCTGTTACTTGATATAGGAATCAAGCTCCTTAAGGGTAAGAGGTTTTTCCCAGACTTTGAACCCTGAAGAAAGATTATGTGGAGCATCAGGGCGATATGCACTGATCAGATGAACCTGGAGTTCAGGGTATTTTTTTATGAGGTCAGCAGCCTTTTCCCATCCTATACCATCGGGTAAATTGTTATCCAGGAAAACAATATCAGGTTTCACCTGTTGAAACTGGTTTAGTCCTTCAGCAAGGGTATGAGAATAAAATACTTCGTAGTTCCTGCGGGCAAGGTAGGTTTTCAGCAGAAGACATAGGTCAACTTCGTCATCAATGATCAAAACCTTTTTCTTATTGTTCATACATTTTATTATATAAAATCCTTACCAAAACTATCTAAACGGTGGCTGTAGAATTAAATTCTCAAAACTGCAATATAAATTTTGTATCTTAATAATGGAATACTCAACTCTATAAGGCATAATATTTAAAGCTGTTTTATATACTATTCTTCATCTTAAAACGGAATATTATGACTACATCAACAAAAGTTATATTGGGCGTTATAGGCGCGGCTGCTGCAGGTGCAATGATCGGAATGCTTCTGGCTCCTGAAAAAGGCAGTGATATCCGCCGCAGGGTCAAAGATACCGCAAGTGACTGGGCAGATTCACTGGTTGACCTGTTTGCTGAAGGCAAATCAGAGCTCCAGAATCTTAAGAATAAGGCTTCCAGAACAGCATCCAATATTAAAGCAGAGGCTGAAGACCGCTTTAATAATGTTACTGAGAGCTATTCTTAACTTACCACAGGCAGGCTGCGGCCTGCCTTTACTTTTCAATTGCTTACAATGGAAGAACTTAAAACGAAAGCAGAGGATTTAACCAGGAACATAAAAGATTACCTCGAAACTTCCTATAAACTCACCATTCTTAAGGCTACAGATAAAGCAACCGGCATTGCAGCGGGAGGGCTGGCAGCTTTTTCTATTTTATTCCTTGGAATATTCGTGATGTTTTTCCTGGGTATCGCCCTGGCGATATGGCTGGGACAATTAATCAACAGTGAGGCCGGCGGATACTTAATCGTTGCGGGCATATTCCTGCTGATGATCATAATCCTGGTGTTGATGAGGAAGCGTATTGTATTCCCGATGATTAGAAACCTTATTATCCGCAAGCTGTATGAGTAAGAAAATTCAAAGTTATAGCGACCTGCTAGAAGAAAAGAACAGGCTGGAAATATTGAAGGCAACGCAAAAAGCAGAGATCAATCATAGTTGGACCGGCGTTAAACAATCGCTCACTCCTGTGACAAACGTGTTTTCATTCCTGGGAAAGATCACTCATCGCAAACACCTTAATCCTCTGTTCGATTTTGGAATCGATATGGCCGGTGATGTGTTGTTGAGAAAAGTTTTGTTGTCTAAAGCAGACTGGGTTACCAGGCTTATTCTTCCCATATTCATGAAGAATTATTCTTCTAATGTACTGGGAAAGGTTAGCGGGAACACCCTATTTGGTAAACTGAGGAACCTTTTAAGCAAAAAGAAATATCCTGCTTCTCATACCACGAGTACCC
>JAEWIW010000251.1 GCA_023386855.1 Bacteroidota bacterium
GTTATGTTTTACACTCGCCTCATCCAGAAGGTCTCCATTCAATTCTTCAATCAATATTTTATCGGCCATGCCATCTGCGGTAAAATAATTTTTCAATGGCTTACCAGTGCTGTTAAAGATCCTTGCGATCATATCCTTATTCTCTACCTGCAGTGAGGTCAATTCTAATCCCTCACTGAACCGGAGCAAGGAACGTGTTGCATTTGAAGGTTTTTTGGCGCTGTTGAATGACTTTACCACCATGGGTTTATTCCATTCCACGTTCTTATTCCAAATGCCCGCTTCTTTCCATGTTCCTTCATGTGGCAATAGCGCATAACGGATTTCGGTTGGTCCTGTAATGGAATAATTACGACCCCATAAACCAACACCTGAATATTGAGTGGTTAGTCCAAGCGGGTGATCCCTGCCATGCGCATAGCTGGTGGTATGGTCGGAAAATAAGGCCAGTCCATATTTGCCTTCCCCGTCGGTAATATCTACCCAGTTCAGGATGATATTGTTCTTGATACTGTCCCAGCTGCTGAAAAAACTATTGTCTAACCTGCTTTCCGTAACATCGAATGGAGCATCCTTATACAGTGCCTGTTCATTCAAAGCAAGAGGAAAAAGGGTTTGCAGTTTTTTGCTATCGTCATAAAATGCCTTGCGGTAATCTTCTGCCTTATATCCTCCGAACTGCTTATAATCATCGCCGATACCTTCATTCTTTAACCAGTCGATCTTCACATCCATATTAACCAGGGGCTGACCATTCATGAGTTCAATTTTCTGGAGGAATGGGTTGCCATGGATCTTTCCCTTTATTTCAATAGTGATAACATCACTTCCATTTTCAATCACATTAACAGTGGCAGGTTCATGCATGCTGGATGAGTAACTGCTGTCTTTAAAAAAATATCCACGCAGTTCGTTGAATCCTCTTTCATTATCCTGGTCAACAAATTGTTTATTACCGAGTTTCTTAGCAACAAAGCTTTTGATGATCCCACCTTTTGAAGGATCAAGTTCCATGATATAGTGATCCGTTTCCACTTTCACTGTTTCCTTACTTGATTCACGGGTATTCACTTTGCCTGGAATAGGTTTTACAGATTCCCGTATCACATAAGTATTGTATCCAACAGGAGGAACGGTAGCAAGGAAAATGATCGACTGTTTATCATTGCCCCTACCTGATATGCGTGAGGGAACAGGCTTGTTGTTGCTATCCACCACCAAAACAGTTCCTTTAATTTGTTTTTTAAAAGGTAGCATTACCCATTCTTTCCTTTCTCTTGCAGTTGAATTGAATACCCTTGCATAAGAAGTAGTTCCATTATTATTAAGAGGAGCCAGGCTTTGCATGGACACATTGATGGCATCTTCAGCAACCTTATTGGTAGTAGCAGTCCATTGTTCCACTTTGTCGATCCAGGTATTGCCTTTCCTGCCATTATAAGGCACGATCCAGCAGTCGTGGTGCTGCGCAAGCAACAGCGTTCTCCATGCTTCATCGAATTCATTAGCCGGCCATGATTGGCCAGCATATACATTTGCCATGGTTGACAATACCTCGGCGCTGGTAATATTATTTTCTGAGGCTCTTACCTGCTGAGCGATCTTTTGCAGCACCTGTGCGCCCCATACAAGGCTAACCTGCACATCTTCCTGCGAAAATTTCCAGTTGTCAACCGCACCATTATTGAATGATTCAAAATAATTTCTCCAGGTAAGGTATTCAGTAGGATAAGTTGTTTTGTTTCCAAGCCATGGGCCATTACGCCAACCTGCATCCTGTAAACACATTCCAACAGGAGCTTTAATGCCAGCATTAAACGATGCCTGGAGGTATTCTTTTGAATTGGTTGAAGCAGTGGTTTGCCAGGTAGAATTCGGGTCAAGCGCTTCAACTTCATAACGTGGTACAGTAAGCAGCTTAGTTCCGTCGGGTCCAACCCAGTTGAGCATTTGCCCGCCATAAGCCCTGGTATAGCCACCCCAGCAGGTATTGGGATTTTTTAAGGAGGCGTATTTAAACCCGAATGATTTCAGTAATTGCGGCAAGGCACTGGTAAAACAGGGCTCTTCGGAGGAATAAGTACTGAATTCAAGAAAGGGGAAATGCTGGTGCAGTTTTTTTATTCCATAAGAGAATTGGCGGATAATACTTTCTCCATTGATATTATATAAATAAGGCTGCCCATATGCGGGGTTAACATATTCAATTCTTCCTTTTTGGTCGGCAAGCTTTGCCTTGAACAGTTTATAATTCGATGGTTCATTGGCCAGTACACTGTCCCAGGTTTCAGGCTCGATCTCGAGGTTTATTTTCCAGCCGGGATGTTTTTCAAGTGTTTCATTAATATACGCGGTGTACTGCTTTGGGTAATGACCATAAATGCCACCATGGTATCCATCAATAAAATAAACCTGCTGTGCAGATACTCCAGGTGTCACTGTTTGAATGATCAACATCAAAAGCACCACGCGGAATTTCCAAAACATTTCCATTTTCATTACGCTCACTATTTTTCCCGGCAAAAAAATGCCCAGGGACCCGCAGGCCCCTCAGCAACCGGCATATTTCTTATAGATCTAGAATCCGACCTGGATACCCAGGTTAATCACTTTCTGGTTAAGGTATGAATCACCCGCGCTGTTGGAAGTAACTTCAGGATCCTGTTGGTATTTTTTGGTGATATTACTCCATGTAGCCAGGTTATAGGCACTCAGGTAGATCCTTGCATTATTGATCTTCAGCGGAAGAACGGAAGGACTTAACTGGTAGCTCAGTTCAATTGTTTTCAACCTTATATAATGGGCATTGATCAGCCAGTAATCAGACATATAGGCTGATGGGCTGTTGATGGAAGTAGGGTTAGTGGTAAGCCTTGGAAAGCCTGCCTGGTCTGCAGTTGAAGGCGTCCATCTTTTCTGGTGGATCGGCTGGAACTGGCCCTGGAAGGGTTCAATGGCATTGCCGCGAAGTCCAAGGCTGTATCCAAATGCACCCTGGAACAATATGTTAAGGTCAAATCCTTTATAGGTCATCTTTAACGGAACACCAATGCTTGTGTTGGGCAGATTCGGTTTACCGATAGCAGTAAGATCACTTTGATCAATCAGTCCATCACCATTGATATCACGATACTTCAGGTCGCCTGCACGAACAGTACCTACAGGCTTGGCCACTTTTTCATCGGTAAGATCGTTCTCGGTATAATAACCTATGAACTGGTACCCGAAGGGCTGATCAATGGGCAGTCCTGTTTTGCTTAACCAAGGGTAACGCTGTTGCGCTTCGGCCTGGTACAGTATCTTGTTCACTGCATAAGAGAACACCACTCCAACACTGTACTGAACCTTACCCACTGCATCCTGGTAAGTTGCCTGTCCATCAAAACCCCTGTTGATCGTAACGGCGATATTAGAAGGTGAAAGCCCGATACCAAGCACCTGTGGGATATCCTGCCTTGTCACCAGCTGGTCGTAACGACGATCATGGAAGTAATCGACACTTAAAGCGATCTTATCGTTCAACAGGTTTGCATCAAGGCCCACATCAAATTTCTTTGCCTTCTCCCATGTAACGTTGCTATTACCCAATGCACCTTCGTAGATGGTATTTGCAGGCTGGCTGTTCTGGCCAAAATTATATCCACCACCCTGGTAGTATAGCTGGTTATAAAGATACTGGTCGCCCTGTGCAACATCAGATCCAACGATTCCATAAGATGCTCTCAGTTTGAACAGGGAGAATACAGGGAATGCTTTCTCGAAGAAATCTTCACGTGCAAGGTTATATCCTACACCAATGGCAGGGAAGAAGCCATTTCTTTTATCGGCCTGGAAACGATCAGAACCATTCATGGCCGCGTTAAAATCAAAAAGGTATTTCTGTTTGTAATCGTACCCCAGCTTCAGTGAATAACCGCGGAACTTTTGGGGCGACTGGCCCTGAACGGTTCCGAAGATGCCGGCTTCATAATCCACCCTATAGCTTTGCTGGTTGAACAAAAGAAGACCGGTATAATGATGATCACCAACGGTACGCTCATAGTTCATATAAAGCTGTGCATTAATGCGCTGGTTACTGATATCAGTATTACCAGTAGTTCTGTATTTAGCTAAAGTGTAACCTCCGGAACTCACACCTGTGTTCAATGAATAGGTTTTATTGACGGCATCATAGAGATAGGATGGAGGGAATGATTTATCACGGAAGAGATTCAGGGTATTCTGTTCAACACCAGCATAAGCGATGCGACCGATCAATGACAATCCCCTGGTGATATAATCAAGCTTCTCGGTGAAGCCAAGCAATACGTTGAGGTCGGTCCTGCGTTGCCTTGAATAGCCGCTCGACTGCAACATAGCGTTGATGGTAGGGCGCTGGTTCTTGGTATCGGCATAATAGGCGAAACTTCCATCTGGGTTTAAGAAAGGAGCAGAATAAGGATGCACTTCATTGAAGTTATAAATGCTACCAATAACATTCTGACCATAAGGCTGGTTGATATCACCGAACCTTGCCGTTACATCGAGTCTAATCGCCAGGCTCTTAGTAGCCTGGATATCGAGGTTTGAACGAACATTATAGCGGCGATAGAAATAGTTACTGTTCACACCATCAGCATTGGTAGAAAAATCCTTGATGCTACCATTCTGCGTGAATGCACCTGCAGAAACAAAATACTTTACCGATTGCGTACCACCAGATATATCGAGGTTGGTATTAGCCTGTAATGAAAAAGGTTTATGAATGGCAGTGTACCAGTTCACATTGGGATGGCCATAAGGATCCTCGCCACTTTTAAATAAAGCAAGATCATTTTCGGTGAAGGGAAGATTCAATCCATCGTTCGCATAAGCTTCATTCACCAGCAGGGCGGTATTATAGGAGTCGAGGAAATGCGGTTTTCTTACCGGCGACTGCATACCGGTTTCCACACGGAAATTGAACTTGGGCCTGCCGCTTGCGCCACGCCTGGTAGTAACTACAAGTACACCATTGGCGCCCTTGATACCATAGATGGCAGTAGTGGATGCATCTTTAAGAATGGAAATACTTTCAATTTCATTGACGTTGATCTGTGATAACTGCTCATAGGTATATTCTATATCATCCACGATGATCAATGGTTTATTACCCGCACTGTTCAATGAACTCACCCCGCGGATAAAATAATCTGATGCATCTTTACCAGGCTGGCCAGAACGCTGCTGCGCAAAGAACCCGGGCATTTTACCAACAAGGGCGTTCTGCACACTCGAAGCCGGCACTTCGCGGATCTCTGCGGCCTTGATAGAACTAACGGCACCGGTATTGGTGATCCTTTTCTTTTTACCATAACCCACAACGATCACTTCATCCATGCTGGAATTTACCTGGCGCATGCTCACTTCAACATTTGATGTATTCTTTACATCAATTTCCCGCTCCTGGTAATTCACCATGGATACGATGATGGTATTGGAATTGCCTCTTAAGGTAATGCTGAATTTACCATTGGCTGCAGATAGCACCTGGTTAGTGGGTACTCCCTTTTCAGCGATGGTAGCGGCTTCCAGCGGACCCGACTGGTCCGTAACGATACCGGTGATCACTTTCCTTTGTGCCATTGCTTCATGCTGGAACATCAAGCATACAAAGCAGAAAAGGCAAATAATATATTTCATAATCAATAATTGATAGCTAGAAAATGTTTTCAAATCGTTAGTTCATTCCTACCATTGAGGATTCTGTACCATTTGCGGGTTCTTGATCACTTCATTATATGGTATGGGATAGAAATACATCTGCGGGCTTCTGAATACAGGCTGAAGAACCGTAATGGGGTTGAAGGTCAGCTGGCCTGCGCTGCTTTTCTGGATCTCAACTCCCTTCAGGGCTTCACCATATGCTTCCTCCGCGATCTTCCAGCGGCGGATATCATAAAACCGGTGTTCTTCAAAAGCAAGTTCAATCCTTCTTTCATTATGGATCAGCTCGCGCATCTGGTTTTGCGTACGATCGGAAGGAATGCCATAATGATTGTCGGGCCCAGGGTCAATACCTGCCCTGTTCCTTAACTGGTAAAGCACATCATATACTTCATTAACAGGACCTGCATATTCATTCAATGCCTCGGCATAATTCAACAGCACTTCGGCATATCGGAAATAAACAAAATCATGAACAGTGTTAGAATAAACGGCTCCACCATTCACGCTTTCAAAATTGCCCATGAACTTGCGCATGTAATAGCCAGTTTTGGTTTGCTGTAGTGTTCCACCTGGCTTATCCTGTCCACCTTCAAATACTTCCACGGGCCTGTTCAGCCATAACATGCCATTATAAAAAATAGTGGACGACAGTCGTGGATCACGGTTGGAATAGGGATCATTGGGATCATAACCTGAACCAGCTTCATCAATGCTCTTTCCTTCCTTAGTAGGGAAGGCATCAACAAGATCCTGGGTTGGACTGGTTACGCCATTGGCACCAGCAGATGCATATCCTACAGGACTGTTATTGGTTTCAACAGAAGTATTCAATCCATTCTGGCGCCAGAAAATGGTTTCAGTATTTGGTCCAACAGGCGCTGCCTGTGTTATGAATACATCGTTAAAGGAAGGCATCAGGTGATAGGTGCCGAGGTCAATGATCTCTTTTGCGGCATCAGCAGCTTTCTTCCAACGGTCAACATCAAATGATGTATAACCCGTCAATGGATTTGACCCGTCGATATTTCCGCCATTGAATAAAGGACTGGCTGCATAAAGGAGCACCCTTGCTTTCAAGGCCATGGCTGCTCCCTTGGTGATTCTTCCATAGGTGGTGGTATTCACCATTTCTGCCGTGCGAAGGCTATCCTTAATATCATCACACTCACTTACGATATAATCAACACATTCCTGGAAAGAATTCCTGGGCAGTTGTATGTTATCGTTGAGTTGCCTGATGGTATCGCCGATGATGGGAACGCCACCGTATCTTTTTAATAAGTCGAAATAAAGAAATGCGCGAAGAAAGCGGGCTTCGGAACGATAGGCTCCTCTTGCAGGCAATCCATTGGGTAATTTTTCTGCCATCGGAACCCTGTTGATGTTCACTGAAAAAACAGTGGCATCCCTGATGGCGGTATAATGATGCGACCAAACATTGTCGGCATTTGTATTGACAGCTGTATAAGCACCTGTAGCAATCTTCTGCACTTCGTGAATTCCAATTTGTGAAGAAACTGCATCATCGGATGACGCATCAATATAATTACCACTGACCCTGTTATGGTTATTTAGCAATGATTGGTCATATGTAGTCAGCAGGAACCGCATGGCATAAGTGCCGAGTGAATCATGGGGATCAAAAGCGATCTCAGGAGGTATCTGCTGGCCCAGGGGAACCGTTTCATAGGTCTTCTTACAGGAACTGGAAACTGTTACACAGAAGAACATTCCTGATAAGCA
>JAEWIW010000261.1 GCA_023386855.1 Bacteroidota bacterium
ATATAGGAAAAGCAAATTATATACGAAGAGTTTCGGAAATGTTAATTTAGTTCTTTATATAAACGGGATTGGTGGGCTCCTGGCCGGGAAAATTCATACAGCAACTGGCATAGAGAGGTTCAACAGCATGGTTAAATCCAGATTTGTATCCCTATTTTTGTTACAATGTCAGCTACAGATAAATACGAACTGGTAGTAGGGCTGGAAGTGCATGCGCAACTGCTCACCAGTACAAAGCTTTTTTCAGGTGATGCCGCTTCATTTGGTGCCGAACCAAATACGCATATCAGTCCTATCACACTTGCCCACCCAGGAACACTTCCCCTGCTGAATAAAAAAGCGGTGGAATATGCCATTAAAATGGGACTTGCCTGTAACTGCAGCATTACAAGGTTTAATTATTTTGAAAGAAAGAATTATTTCTATCCCGACCTTCCAAAAGGATACCAGATCTCCCAGCTGGTGACGCCGGTTTGTGTTGGTGGTCATGTAACTGTTCAAACTTCTTTGGGAGAAAAAAAGATAGAGCTGAACAGGATCCACCTTGAAGAAGATGCAGGGAAGAGCATCCATGATATCACCCCGGGGTACACTTGTGTAGATTATAACAGGTCGGGTGTTCCATTAATTGAAATCGTTACTGAACCTACCATTCATCATTCCGAGGAAGCCTATGCATACCTCACGGAGTTGCGCAAACGACTTCGTTACCTTGAGATCTGCGATGGTAATATGGAAGAAGGAAGTATGCGCTGCGATGCGAATATTTCTATCAGGCTTAAAGGTGATACCAACCTGGGCACCAAGGTGGAGGTTAAGAATCTTAATTCCATCCGTAATGTTCGTCGTGCCATTGAGTATGAATTTGAAAGACTTGCAGGCATGATGGAAAATGGAATTCACATTACACAGGAGACCCGCAGCTTTGATGCGAATGCCGGCAATACCTTTTCGCTTCGAAGCAAGGAAGAAGCCAATGATTACAGGTATTTTCCCGATCCTGATCTTTCTCCATTTCTTGTCACCGATGAAATGCTGAAAGCAATCGAACAGGCACAACCAGAACTGCCTGAGCAAAGAGTGCAGCGTTATATAAAGGAACTTCAATTGCCGGAATATGATGCAAGAGTGATTACGGATGAAAAGGAATATGCTGAGTATTTTGAATCAGTGATTGAGCATACCGGAAATTATAAAGCCGCATCCAACTGGATGATCGGCCCGGTAAAAGGATACCTCAATGAAAGGAGTGAATCGATCAAGTCCTTCCCGCTGGAACCTTCAGTGATAGCACGTTTGGTGGAACTGGTCGATAAAAATTATTTCGGTTTTTCCATTGCCTCCACAAGAATATTCTCTGCACTTCTTGAGCAGCCTTCAAAAGACCCCTTGCAGGTTGCTGAAGAATTAAACCTTGTTCAAAGTTCTGATAGCAGCGCTATTGAAGCATGGGTTAATGAAGCCCTTCAGCGTATGCCTGATAAAGTGATAGAATACCGGAAAGGTAAGAAAGGATTGATCGGCCTGTTTGTTGGAGAAGTAAAGAAGATCAGTAAAGGAAAGGCCGACCCAAAAATCACCAATGAATTATTATTAAAAAAACTAGCATCAAACCAGCCTTAACATGCGTTTATTCTCCATTGTATTGATAAGTATTTTCTTTTTTTCCTGCGGCAAAAAAGAAAGCTCCAGCATCGAAGTAAAAGGTTCACTGAAAAATATAGATAAACTGCTTGTGCAGTACAGGGAGTTTTTCAAAACCGATAGTATCAAAGTGTATTTATTTGAAGTTCCTTTTGGAACTGACGGAAATCCCATCCAGGTCGATAGCTCCATTATCTGGGAAGGAAAGAATGATTTTGTTTTAAGTGGAAGAACCAGGGGACAAGGGCTTTATGATATCATGATTGAAAACGGACCTGTGATTCCGCTGGTGAATGATGTTAACGAGATGACCGTTGAGATTGACTTGCTTAATAAGGACAAGTATTATACCGTTACAGGATCAGCTGCAAGTGAACAGGTGAGGGATTTCATTTTCAGTTATACCAGGCAAAGCCTGGAAACCAACACTGAATTCAACAGGCTTGACAGCCTCAAACTGGTCCAGGCATCCGACAGCCTGCAACTGGAAGCGACCAACCGTAAGAATATGGCAGTAGAACAATTGAACAGGTATGTGATCAATTTCTTATCGAATACATCCAATTCCACTGTTGCCGCTTTTGTGCTGGGTACAGCAGCGGGATCTTTACCCATAAATGAATTTGAAGCGGTGCTGACCAAGATGGTGCAGAAATACCCACAGGACGAGGATCTTGCGGCCCTTAAAAAACAGGCTGACACCCGTAAACAGATGGCAGCAGCTTCAGCCGAATCTGCCAAGAACCTTTGGGTGGGCAAGATGGCCCCAGAACTGGTTTTGCCTGATGTTGATGGTAAACCCTTCGCGCTTTCATCCTTAAGGGGAAAGTACGTGCTGGTCGATTTCTGGGCAAGTTGGTGCAGGCCCTGTAGGATTGAAAACCCTAACGTGGTCAAAGCCTATAATAATTTCAAGGATAAGAACTTCACCATCCTGGGAGTATCACTGGATAAGGAAAAAGGTCCATGGGTGCAGGCCATTAAGGATGACCAGCTTAACTGGCACCATGTAAGTGACCTGGCATTCTGGGATAGCAAGGCAGTCCAGATCTTCCAGTTCAATGGCATACCTTATAATATTCTTGTCGACCCCAGTGGAAAGGTGATCGGTGAAGGCCTTCGCGGCCCGGCACTTGAAGCGATGCTTGCGCAGGAATTAAAGTGATATATATACCCCGTGGCACGGGGGCGTGCCACGGGGTAGGTTTAAATGCCATTTTTAGTTACAACGGCTTGTCTTTCAATGATCCATACCCCGGTGCCACGGGGTCTATTTCCGGTTCATTGCCAGCAGCACCACCGGCAGGAATACGAGGTTTGTGATGGTGGCAAGTACCAGGGTCAGCGATGTCAGCCATCCCAATGCCTGGGTTCCGCCAAATCCACTGAAACAAAAGATCACGAATCCCGCAATCAATACCAGCGAAGTATAAATGATACTGATCCCTGTTTTGTGAATGGTGTCGATCACAACAGAAGAAGCCGGCTTATTACTTCTCTTCAGTTCCTGTTTATAATTCACAAGGAAGCGGATGGTAATATCAATGGCGATACCCAACGCTACCGAAAATACCAGTACGGTGGAAGGCTTGATACGAACACTTGCCCATCCCATAACTCCGGCGGTAATAATCAATGGAATAATATTCGGGATCAGCGAACTGACCAGGATCTTGCCCGACTTAAACAGGTAAAGCATACAAAGTGTGATCAGCAGGAAGGCCCAGAAAATACTTTCCTTTAATCCATTAATGATAAATGCGCTTCCTTCCAAAAAGGTAACACTGCTACCCGTTAGCGTAACCTTATACCTTGAACTATCGAACAACATATTCGACCGCTGCGATAAAGTATCAAGAATATCCTGGAGGTTTTTACTTCCCACATCAGCCATATTTATACTGATCCTGGTACGCTGCCTTGTTGTATCCATGAAGCTTGATACAAGCTTTGAAAATGAATTACCGCCATTGCTATCCATTCCTTTCGCGCCGAGGTACTGTGCCAGGAAAGCAATATCAAATGAATTGGGCAACCCATAATTGGTACTGTCACCATCATAATAAGCCTGCCTTGCGAACTTCATTCCTTCAACAATCGAAAGTGGCCGGGCCATATCATTTCTCGATTGAACATACATTGATAAAGAATCAATCTTTGCGAAAGTCTGCAGCGGGTTTCTTCTTAACCCATTCTTTTGTTTGGTATCAACAATGATCTCCAGCGGCATTACACCTTTAAAATTCTTTTCAAAAAATTTCATATCGGTATAGATCCTGTCCGTTTTGGGAAGATCATCAACAATGAATCCTTCTGATCTTAACCTGGTAATACCGATCACTGAAAACACCAGTACAATAGCGGTAACAGCATAAATGATTTTCTTATGATGCAGCGACCAGATCTCCAGCCGGTCGAGCACTTTCAGCAGCCACCTGTTCTCCAGGTATTTTATATGACGCTTCTTTGGATCAGGAAGCATGCTCAACACCACCGGGATCAAAACAATGGAGATAAAGAACAATCCCATGATATTGATCCCTGCCACCACTCCAAACTCTTTCAGGATGGCACTCTTCGTTAATGCAAACACGGCAAAGCCAATAGCAGCAGCGATATTACAGAACAATGTAACTACCCCCATCTTGCTGATCATTTCCACAAGCGCCTTTTTCTTTTCACCGTATTCAATAAACGACGTATGGTACTTATTCAGGAAATAAATACAGTTCGGAATACCAATAACAACCACCAACGGAGGAATCAACGCATTAAGTAAAGTGATGGAATATCCAAAAAGATGCATCGTTCCAAGGCTCCAGGTAACCCCGATCAACACTACAGAGAGTGATAACAGTGTAGCACTAAAGCTCCGGAAAAAGATAAAGAGAATAAGTGCAGAGAGCAGGATGGAACCAAGAAGAAAATAACGCATTTCATTCGCGATCCTGTCTGCTACCTTGGTCCTGATCAATGGAAGCCCGCTATAATACAAATGAACATCCTGTTCTGCAGAAAAATTTTCACCCAGGTCAACGATCTGGTTCACCACTTTTGTTCTCCTCTTCGAATTCATCACATCCTTATTGATGCGAATAGCCATCAGGTAACTATCATTGGATGAATTATACAGGAGGCCATTATAAAAAGGAAGGTTGCGAAATGTATTGGCAGAAGAATCAAGTGCAGCCTGCTCCATGGGTGGTGTGAAGATCCTGGTAGTTGTCA
>JAEWIW010000318.1 GCA_023386855.1 Bacteroidota bacterium
CTCCACAATACCGGCTGTTGAATACAGGGTTCACGTTGAGTGATTTTAAATTCATTTTTTTCTGGGAATGGTTTCACCGCTTTTGGGCAAGAATGATCGGCGTGGTTTTCCTGGTTGGATTCGTTTACCTGGTATCCAAAAAATACCTCCGCAAGGAAATGCATCAACCACTGTTGCTGCTCTTTTTATTTGGTGCATTCCAGGGTGCCATCGGTTGGATCATGGTTGCCAGCGGGCTCACCGGCGATGCTGTTTACGTTAAGCCCACGAGGCTGGCCCTTCATTTTATTTTTGCATTGGGCCTGATCTCTTACGCTTACTGGTTTGCACTTGAACTGAAAGTGGATAAGAGAAACCTGGTGGTGAATAAGGGAATGAGAAAATTCACCTGGACCATCATCATACTTCTTTTTATTCAACTGGTATTCGGTGCGTTGATGGCCGGGCATAAAGCAGCAACTGCTGCGCCTACCTGGCCCGATATCAATGGAAGCATGATGCCTTCCTATGCATTCACTGGTCCATTCTTTAAAGACCTCGTATCAAACAAGATCACCATTCATTTCATACATCGCAACCTGGCTTACCTGTTATTCATATTGATCCTTGTATATGGATGGAAAAGTTTTAAGCTTAAGGGAACCAACACGGCATTTAAAAAACTTACATGGTATCCCATAGTATTTGTAATACTGCAGGTTTTGCTGGGAATACTTTCTGTATTGTTCAGCACGCATATTGATGCCAACAGGTGGGGATCGTTCGAATGGATGGCACAACTGCACCAGGTAGTAGGCATGCTATTGCTGTTGAGTTTCGTGGCTATGCTATTTTTTATACGCAGTAGATCTACTATAGGATTTAATAGGTGATTCTAAGTACATTTAAGTAAATTAAGAAAGAATCACCCCTGCATGAAGCGATACCTCCTAGGCATATTTTATTCGTTCCCGGTTCAACTGGTATTGCTCCATTTTAAGAAATTCCAGGTGCTGCTGATCTTCTGGTACGTAATGTTCAGCACGGTTAACGGTTCTTTCATGCATTCCTTTGGTGCCGATTCATTGTTCCTTGCGCCGGAATACCGTGGCATGGTTGACGGCATGAGCAGTTGGATACTTGGTATAGCCATCGGCATCTTCGTAATGAGCTGGAACATTACAACATTTATTTTGTTCAGCAGGCATTTTCGTTTCCTGGCCACTACCACGAATCCATTTTTAAAATACTGTATCAATAACGCGATCATCCCCTTGGTCTTTATCATTTTCTATTTCGTTCGAATGATACAATTCCAGCATTACCGCGAATTCATGGATACGTGGCAGATCCTTTGGAATATGCTTGGCTTTCTTGTTGGCTTTGCCATGGTGATCCTTATTTCCTTTTTCTATTTCTTTCGTGCTGATAGAACCATCATACGAAGGCTTACGCCGGTGATGAGTGATCCCAAGCTTTTTCGTTCCACTTTTAAAGAAAGAAATGTAAGATTGAATGAAAGCCGGCTGATCAGGGTGGAATGGTATCTCAATTCACTCGCACAGGTGAAGAAACCAAGAGAGGTAAAACATTATTCCATCTTCTTCATTGATCTTATTTTTAACCGTCATCACTTTGCGGCGGTATTATCCATCTTCATTGCATTTATGTTTCTCATCCTGATCGGCTTCAACCTCGACAGGAGTATATTCCAGTTGCCTGCAGGCGCTGGTATCACATTATTCTTCTCAATACTGATCGCGGTATCAGGCGCTTTCTCCTACTTCCTTCAAAGTTGGAGCATTCCTTTTTTACTGGTGTTGATCCTCGGGCTTGACCTGGCGTTCAAGTCAGGTATCATGGACCCTGGAAATAAAGCATACGGATTAAATTACTGGACCAAAACACAACCCAGCTATAGCAGTGATTCGCTTATCCAGTTATGCAACAGGGATTCGGTTGAAGCGGATATAACCAATATGACCGGGATATTGGAGCGTTGGAAGAAAAAACAAAAAGAGGACAAACCACTCCTTTATATTCTTACCACCAGTGGAGGCGGTAACCGCAGTGCGAACTTTACCATGAATGTATTGCAGCAGCTCGACAGCATGGCCGGTGGACGGCTCATGGATAAAGTATTTATGATTACCGGCGCATCGGGCGGAATGCTTGGCGCTACTTACTACCGTGAGCTTTCAAGATTAAAAGAAAAAGGAATTGATCCAGGTGATTCTAAATATGTTGAAGATATATCAAGAGACCTGCTCAACAGCATCTTTACTTCAATGGTAGCACGCGACCTGGTAACGCCAGCACAAAAATTCCAGTTGGGCGATTACCAGTATATCAAAGACCGTGGTTATGCATTTGAAAAAAGATTGAATGAAAATACCCGGGGATATTTGAATAAAACATTCAGCGATTTTGCTCCAGCTGAATACAATGCCCGTGTTCCGCTGATGCTTTTTAATTCAGTGATCACAAGGGATGGAAGGAAGATGGTTATTGGTACACAGCCGATGCGATTCCTGATGCGACCCTATAATGATAGTGCTAATTTCAGTACGGCTGATCCTGATGCAATAGACTTTCATAGTTTTTTCCGTGAACAGGATCCTATGAATCTTCGCTTACTCACAGCACTAAGAATGAATGCAACATTTCCTTATGTGCTTCCCAATGTATGGTTGCCCAGTGAACCAAAGATTGATGTGATGGATGCAGGATTAAGAGATAACTATGGCCCCGAAACAGCGTTCAGGTTCCTGCAGGTATTCAATAAATGGATTAAGGAGAATACTTCAGGGGTAGTATTGATCCAGCTTCGCGACCGTAAAACCGGTGGATGGGAATATCCTTATACCTCGGAAGATGTAACAGGCATATTCACCAAGCCCCTACTGCTATTGCAATATAACTGGTATAAGATGCAGGAATATTCACAGAATGACCTGATGAGCTTTGTTCGCACTTCATTTGGTGACAGGTTCAATAACCTGGTATTCCAGTATGTTCCCAAAAAAGAAGATGCTGGAGCTGCCCTGAATTTTCACCTTACCAAAAGGGAAAGAAATAATATCAGGTTAGCGCTTTATTCTGAACAGAATAAAAAATCTTTCCAGCAATTCCAGGGATTGCAGCAGGTGCCCGCAAATGAGCAGTTAACGCTGCTGGAAAAATCCAAATAGTATACAGGTATTGCTCCAGGCATTCATTTATGACTTTCGCCAATTATTTACTTTAATAAAGGAGCGCAGTAAGCGCCAGCCTTGATGAATGCAGATTGAATCAACCCGGGTGAATCAGGCGGAAGGCTTTGGGATGAACGCTGATCTCAAGCTGGTCGGGTGTTTCAAGTGGTTCTCCATCAAGATGCAAGGGTGCGTGCTGCGGGTTATGGATCACCAGCTGGTCGGTTTGAAAGTAAAGGATCTGCCTGGTATCGATCAATTCACTTAACTGTTGCAGCGGATTGATGCCCGTAAGCTGCCCCATGATGGATAATGGAAGAACGAACTTGTTCATACCTTTCACTACAACGATATCCAGCAAACCATCTTTAAGTGAAGCCTGTGGTGCGATGGTAAAATTATTTCCAAACTGGTTGGAATTTGCAATGGATATAAAATAAGCAGCCGATTCAATTCTTTTGCCTTTTGCTTCAAGGATAAATGAGTATGGCTTTGCACACAGGAAATTTATTGCGCAGAGTTTGATATAGGTTTTTAATCCACGTTTCTTCACTTTACCAAAATCATGTGCCACCTGCGCATCAAAGCCCACGCCCCCAAGCATGCAGGAGAAGTTGCCATTGATGAAGAAGCCATCAACCCAATCATCTTTTTCCTGGTAAATAATATTGAGTGCCTTATTGATATTCCTTGGAATCCCTGCAGCCAGGGCAAGTCCATTCCCCGAACCCATGGGGATAATGCCAAATCTTATATCAAGGTCCATCAATGCAGCAGTGACCTGGCTTACTGATCCGTCACCACCACAGATCACTACATCGGTGATCTTTTCTGCAATGATCTTTTTGGCAAGGGAAGTATAATTTCCTTCTGCATTGGTAAACTCGACCTGGAATGGAATACCTGCAGCCTGGGTTTGTTGTTCGATGGTTTTGATAAGGAGCTCTTTCGATTTTGTTCCCGATATGGGATTCACCAGGAATACGATCTTCCGGTTTTCTATTAAAATATTGCTCTTTCTTCTATTCATATTTTGTAATGTATAAAGGTCGGTTTAATTTGGAAGACGAACTAATTGCCATATGACGAATCCTACCAGGGCTCCGCGCTTCCTTGCACTTGATGTGTTCAGGGGAATGACCATCTGTTTTATGATCATTGTAAATACTCCGGGTAGCTGGAGATATATTTATACGCCGCTTGAACATGCCGAATGGCATGGGTTTACGCCTACTGATCTTGTGTTCCCTTCTTTTCTTTTTGCCGTGGGTAATGCCCTGAGTTTCGTGATGAACAAATGGGTGGATATGCCCGAAAAGGCAGTATTGTGGAAGATCTTTAAAAGAACCTTCCTGATATTCCTGATTGGTTACCTATTATATTGGTTTCCTTTTGTTACCACGGATGAGGGTGGGCATATGATGCTTGCTCCCTTTAAAGATACCAGGGTCTTTGGCGTATTGCAGCGTATTGCATTATGTTATGGTATTGCCGCGCTGATGGTGTATTACCTGAAGCCACGGACCATACTGTGGATCACGCTGGGAATACTGGTATTGTATTACCCGGTATTGTTCTTTGGCGGCGACCAGCCCGATCCGCTGGGGTTAAAGACCAACGCCGTATTGAAACTCGACCGCTGGCTGGTGGGTGAATCGCATATGTACCATGGAGAAGGCATTGCTTTTGATCCCGAAGGGTTCCTCAGCACTTTCCCTGCGGTGGTCAATGTAATTGGAGGATATTATGCCGGCAGGTATATCCAGGTAAAAGGGAAAACCTATGAAACCCTGACGGGCTTATTGATTGCCGGGTCTGTTCTTGCCGCGCTGGCCTATATGTGGGATTTCAGTTTCCCGGTGAATAAAAAGATCTGGAGCAGTTCTTTTGCCGTGTATACCGTGGCGCTGGACCTGGTCATGATCGCAGTGATCATTTATATTATCGATTTCCAGAAGAAGACCAGGTGGACCTATTTCTTCGAGGTCTTTGGTAAGAACCCGCTGGTGATTTATATTTTTTCGGGGCTGATTGCACAGTTCCTGGGCATGTTACCGGGAGGTGAAAGCGGTTCCGCCTATGGATGGATCTATACCAATATTTTCAAGCCGGTAGATCCCTATTTTGGATCCTTCCTTTTTGCGCTGATGATCATGTTCACCTGCTGGCTGCTCGGCTGGTGGATGGATAAGCAGAAATGGTATGTGAAGATTTAAAGTTCCAACACTTTATATAGCAAAAAACCTCGATCTGTTAACAATTACACTATGCAATTTTCCCGAATTTTCCAATTTTAAGGCTTACCTTTGCACCCTTTTACGGTTTTCCCAAGCCGTTACATTAAATCAACTAAACAGGGACCCGAGGGGTGAATTATGCAAATTAGAAACATCGCGATCATCGCGCACGTTGACCACGGAAAAACTACGCTGGTCGATCGAATCCTTCACGCAACACATGTTTTCAGGGCCAACCAGGAAACAGGTGAGCTGATCATGGATAGCAATGACCTCGAAAGAGAAAGAGGAATTACAATTTTCAGCAAGAATGCTGCTGTTGTTTATAAAGACGTTAAGATCAACGTGATCGACACACCTGGTCACTCCGATTTTGGTGGTGAAGTGGAGCGTGTATTGAAAATGGCCGATGGGGTGATCCTGCTTGTGGATGCTTTTGAAGGTCCGATGCCGCAGACCCGTTTCGTATTGCAGAAAGCCCTTCAGCTGAACCTTCGCCCGATCGTAGTGATCAACAAGGTGGATAAGCCTAACTGTCGCCCCGACGAAGTACATGACGCTGTATTTGAATTGTTCTTTAACCTGGATGCTACTGAAGAACAACTGGATTTCCCAACCTTCTATGGTTCTGGAAAAAACAATTGGTTCAATACCTCCCTGGAACCAATTGAAGGCATTGATCCCCTGCTTGATGGTATCCTCCAGTATGTTCCGGAGCCTAAAGTGAGTGAAGGTCCGCTGCAGATGCAGATCACTTCCCTCGACTATTCTTCCTTCCTGGGAAGGATCGCTGTGGGTAAAGTTACACGCGGTGTGATCCGTGAAAACCAGCCGATTGCATTGATGCAGGCGGATGGTACTATCAGGAAAACAAGGGTTCGTGAGCTCTACGTGTTCGAAGGAATGGGTAAGAAGAAGGTAACCGAAGTAATTGCCGGTGATCTTTGCGCGGTAGTTGGAATCGAGGATTTCAACATTGGTGATACCATTGCCGATGCGGAAAATCCTGAAGCACTTCCAGTGATCAGCGTGGATGAACCCACCATGAACATGGTGTTCAGCATCAACAACTCTCCGTTCTTTGGAAAAGATGGAAAATTTGTAACCAGCCGCCACCTGCGCGACAGGCTCATGAAGGAAACTGAAAAGAACCTGGCGTTGAGGGTAGTGGATAATGATAATGGTGATTCCTTTATTGTATATGGAAGGGGTATCCTCCACTTAGGAATCCTGATTGAAACAATGCGCCGTGAGGGATACGAATTAACCGTGGGCCAACCCCAGGTTATTGTGAAGCATATCGACGGAAAGAAATGTGAACCCTATGAATCACTGGTAGTGGATGTTCCGCAGGAGTTTGCCAGCAAGGTGATTGACCTGGTTACCCGCCGTAAAGGTGAGATGCATGTAATGGAAACCAAGGGTGAAATGCAGCATCTTGAATTCGAAATTCCTTCAAGAGGATTGATCGGTTTAAGAACGCAAATGCTTACTGCTACCACTGGTGAAGCTGTTATGGCGCATAGGTTCCTGGAATACAAACCCTGGAAGGGGCCAATCCCCGGGCGTTCGAATGGTGTTCTGCTGGCCAAGCAGACCGGTACCACCACAGGTTATTCCATTGATAAGCTGCAAGACAGGGGAACATTCTTTGTTGACCCGGGTGAAGATGTTTATGCAGGACAGATCATTGCCGAACATATCAAGCCAGGAGATCTTGTGGTTAACGCTATCGAAGGCAAGAAGCTTACCAACATGCGCGCAAGCGGAAGCGATGCTGCGACCAATATCGCTCCCAAAGTTCAGCTGACACTGGAGGAATGCATGGAATATATCCAGCATGATGAGTGTATCGAGGTTACGCCGAATAATATCCGGATGAGGAAGATCTACCTGGATGAAGAAGACAGGAAGAAATTCGCTAAAGGAATGAAAGTAGAAGAAGTTTAATTTTTTTTATACCTGCTGGTACCCCGTGGCACGCCCCCGTGCCACGGGGGCGTGCCACGGGGTCAAAAAAATCCTTAACTTGCCCCTATGTACAGGTTATTTTTAATCATCATCGCATTATTTTCCGTGCAGGACCTGGCTGCACAATGTTCGATCTGCACGAAAACCGCAGCCCAGCTGGGTGAAGAAACAGGTAAAGCACTAAACGCGGGAATCCTATACCTCGCTGCCGCCCCGCTGTCAATTGTTATCTACCTCGGTTATAGGTGGTGGAAAAATGAAAAGGCAGCCGACTAATTTCCTCCCGGAATAGTGGCTACCTTAAGGGCATATGATATTCCTATAATTTAAAGTATTCGTTGGCGTAATTGGCTGGCTTCAGGTTCAGCCATTCCTTTCGGTGTGCCTCGAATTCTTCGTAAGTCAAAGCATTTATCTGCTCCTTTGTGAAGTTTAATTTATGTTCTGGTTTTCCCCAGGTGATGATGCCTAATCCATGGTCACAATCCAGCACAAAAGCGTTCACATCATCCCTAAGGCTTTGCATATGAAGGATCACTTTCCATACATCTCCATTCCATGTACCTGCGAAATCCCGGTCCTTCCATTCCTGGAAAGAACAGGCCGCCGCTTTAGTCAATGGATTACAGTCGTGCATGATGATCACGCCATCCTTTGACAAATACTCCAGGGTATTCTCC
>JAEWIW010000039.1 GCA_023386855.1 Bacteroidota bacterium
GATTTGTGCAGTGATCACTTTTTCTGCTGTCAGTAATAATGATAAAGTAGGTGTGTTATTCTTTAGCGATAAAGTGGAAATGTATATCCCGCCAAAGAAAGGAAGGGATCATGCATTGTTTATTGTAAGAGAATTGCTTACGGTTGAGCCAAAGGGCCGCCAGACGCGCATTTCAGAAGCACTGCGAAGATTCACCAATTCCATCAGGCAGCGATGCATCGCCTTTTTGATCAGTGATTTTATGGATGGGGATTATGAAGATGCATTGAAAGTTGCAGGTAAAAAGCATGATCTTATAGGCATAAGAGTATATGATCCCATGATGATGAAACTTCCGGATATTGGCCTGTTGCAGGTTGAAGATGCAGAAACAGGTGATATTTCCATTATTGATACCAGCGACTTCCTTGTAAGGCAATCCTACCAGGAAGAGTTTGCTAAGTTCAATGAATATTGTAAAAATGTATTTTCAAAAGCAGGATGCGACCTCCTGCATGTTCGTACTGATGAAGATTATGTAAAGATTCTCCAGAAGTTTTTTATCAGCAGAAAATAACCGGCCCTTACCAACATGAAAAGAACCCTGTTCATATTTTTTTTCTTTCATACCCTTTACTGCGCAGCGCAGGTTCAGGTCCGTACCTTTGTCGACCGCGATGAAATCCTTATCGGTGAACCCATTCAGCTTTCACTGGAAGCTTATATGCCACTGGGTGAAAACTTTTCCTGGTTTACTATTGATACCTTGCCTCATTTCGAGATCATCAGCAAATCAAAAATTGATACGGCGGAATCATTTAACGGCAAAAAGATACAGCAGGTTCTTACCATAACCGGTTTTGATTCGGGGCGATGGTCTTTCCCCGCATTAACGATGATCATCGGGAATGCCAAGTATGTTACCGATACCCTGAGTGTCCAGGTTAATTATGCTTCTTTTAATAAGGATGAAGCCTACCACGATATAAAAGACATCATGGAAGTGGAGGCTGAACATAATACCATGATACCTTGGATCATTGGCATCGCTTCGTTTCTGGCACTTTCCGCCGCATGGTTTTTGTTGAAAAAGAAAAAACCTACCATCAAAGAGAAACCTGTAATCTATATTTCTCCTTATGATGAGGCCATGCGTTCGCTTGAAAATATCAGGAAGAAAGGCTTCGAAGCCAATGGAGAAGTGAAAGAATTTTATTCTTCGCTGAATAATGTGCTTCGAATATACTTACACAGGAAGCTGGGATTGAACAGTATGGAAAAGACCAATGAAGAGATCATTACAACACTGGCCGGTCGGGATCTTGGCAGGGAGGAATATGGTAAACTTACTGAAGCCCTCAGGATAGCTGACTATGTTAAGTTCGCTAAATTTCATCCTGATGCATCTATGAATGAGCAGAGCTTTACAGTGATCAGGAATGCTATTGAATCATTAAATAAAAAACAGGATAGTGCTGTATAACTGGATAAAAGAAACGGAATTCGCTTACCCCCAATTTTTCTGGCTGCTTCTTTTGCTGCCATTGATCGCATGGTGGTATGCCCGTAATAATTCCAGCACTACAGCTTCATTCAAGGTTCCTGCATTGACACCGTTTACAAGGCATTCTTCATGGCGTGCAAAATTGCGCCCGGTATTATTCATATTCCGTTTATTATCACTTGCCTTATTAATTGTTGCGCTGGCAAGGCCACAGAAAAGGAATGACCAGCAACTGGTAAGTGGAGAAGGTATCGACATTATGTTGTGCATGGATGTCAGTGGAAGTATGCTGGCCCAGGATTTTTCTCCCAACCGTTTGGAAGCGGCAAAAAACGTTGCGGCAAATTTCGTCGATTCAAGACCTACTGATCGTATGGGGCTGGTGATATTTTCTGGTGAAAGTTTTACCGCTTCCCCACTGACCATCGACAAAAATCTTTTGAAAGCACAGATCTTTAATGCACAGAGTAATGTATTGGCCGATGGTACTGCAATCGGTGATGGACTTGCAACAAGTGTTCAGCGATTGAAGGATAGTAAATCAAAATCAAGGATCATTATTCTACTGACCGATGGTGAAAACCAGGGTGGACTGATCGACCCACTGACAGCAAAAGAGATTGCCAAATCATTTGGAATAAAAGTGTACACCATTGGAATGGGTACGGAAGGATTTGCACCTGCACCAGCGCAAACTTCGACGGGTGCTATAGTAATGCAGAAGCAGAAAGTGAATATTGATGAACAATTATTAAGAATGATTGCTGCTGAAACAGGTGGGTTATATTTTCGTGCAAGGGATAATAGCAGCTTGCAGGAAATTTACCGTGAAATTGATAAGCTCGAAAAAACAAGAATTGAGATCACGCAACTCAACCGCTTTAATGAACGGTTCCAGGTGATCGCAATGATGGCCGCATTCTTCATACTGCTGGAATTTATTCTTCGCTTCACGCTTTTCAGGAAATTTCCATGATGCCAATTTCAACTATCTTCATGCCAGATAAAAAACCGGAATGAAAGCGCTAGTATATAAATCGACAGGTAGCTGGTATGTCACCAAAACAGAAGCCGGTGCTTTATTTAATGCAAGGATCAAAGGTGTGTTCAAGATAGAAGGAATCACTTCTACCAATCCTCTTGCCGTGGGTGATATCGTAGAGATGGAGGTAGAAAATGAATTGGAACATTCCGCCATCATCACCGGCATCCATGACAGGAAAAATTATATAGCCAGGCAATCGCCATCGCATAAGAAACAGCATCATATCATTGCTGCAAATATTGACCAGTCGTTAATGGTTGCCACTATACGCGAGCCGCGCACTTCCCAGGGCTTTATTGACCGCTTCCTGGTTAGCTGCGAAGCCTACCATGTTCCTGCCATTATTGTATTCAATAAAGCAGATGTGTACAGGGCAAAGGATAAGGAAAAGTTTGAAGAATGGAAAGACAACTATGAAGCGATAGGATACAAGGTAATCCTGGCCAGTGCGGAAACCGGCGAAGGAATAGAAGAGATAAGAAAATTGTTGGAAGGGAAGGTTACCTTGTTCAGTGGCCATTCAGGCGTAGGTAAATCCTCGCTGATCAACCTTCTTGTTCCTGACTTGCAACTTAAGACACAGGACGTCAGTGGATGGAGTGGAAAAGGTATGCATACCAC
>JAEWIW010000380.1 GCA_023386855.1 Bacteroidota bacterium
GTAGAAAGAGAAGTGGCGTACAATCAGGAACCGAAAAAGTGGAGGGTTAATCATGGCTAAAGCTAATGAAATCAAATACCTGACGGCGATCAAAGCCGACAAGCCCAGGAAGAAATATTGTCGTTTCAAGAAAATGGGCATCCGCTACATCGATTATAAAGATGCGGAATTCCTGAAAAAATTTCTGAACGAACAGGGTAAATTATTGCCACGCCGTATTACCGGGAACTCACTGAAGTTCCAGCGTAAGGTAGCGCAGGCAGTAAAGAAAGCACGCCAGATGGCGTTGTTACCTTATGTAACTGACCTTTTAAAATAGGAGCACACCATGGAAATAATATTGATACAAGATGTAGACAATCTGGGTGCCGCCAACGAGGTGGTTAAGGTACGCAACGGCTATGCACGTAATTTCCTTATCCCCCAGAAAAAAGCCCTCGAAGCCAGCCCTTCAAACATGAAGCAACTGGAAGAAAGGATGAAACAGATCAGGAAGAAAGAAGCGGCTATGCTGGCTGAAATCAACCAGGTAATCGCTAAACTGAAAGAATCTGCCGTTAAGGTTGGTGCTAAAACCGGAACCAGCGGAAAGATCTTCGGTACTGTAACTTCCCTTCAGCTTAGCAGGGCTATTCGCGAGCAGAAAGGTTACGAAATTGACAGGAGGAAGATCCAGATCGTGGATGAAGTAAAAGAACTTGGTAACTATAAAGCCACTATCGATTTTGGTAATGGCCATAGTACAGAACTTGACTTTGAAGTGATCGGTGAATAATTCATAAGAGCCCCGCTAATAGCGGGGTTTTTTCTTTTTCCCAGCTTAATAAGCCCTACTTTACCTCCTTTACAGCATTTTTTCGACTTCTCCACAGAGGGTTAAAATATTTTTTGCCAATTAAATAATATCCCTATCTTCATAATAGATAAATGTAGTACGTTCTCAATATCTGTAGCGTCTTACCTGTACTCTGGTTCCCTCAGTTCATTGTAGTAAGTACTCTCATTATCAGTTTTTTAGTCATTTAAATTCTAGTTACAATGAACATTTATGTAGGAAACCTCTCCTGGCAGATGACGGATGAGGACCTGAGGACCCTTTTTGAACAATACGGGTCTGTTACTTCCGCAAAGATCGTTAAAGACAAAGTTAGCGGCCGTAGTAAAGGCTTTGGCTTTGTTGAAATGCCTGAAGATTCAGAAGCACAAAATGCGCTTAGCAGTTTGTATGAATCTGAAGTGCTCGGTCGTAAGATCATCGTAAACGAAGCTCAGCCAAAACCCCAAGGTAATGGCGGCGGAGGCGGTGGCTTCAAAAAGAGAAGCTTCGGCGGTGGCAGCGGCGGTGGCGGCGGCTACAAAAAAGGCGGCTTCAACAGAGGCGGCGGCGGCGGAGGTTACAACAGGGACTATTAATATATTCTCTTATACATCTCTTTTAAATCCTTTCTTATGAAAGGATTTTTTTTTGCATGCACCTTCTTAATACCTGATCCATAAATGGCCAGGTAATATCCTTACCATAATTTTTCTCGACTCTAATAATTCACCATCAAAATGAGCAGTAAGTAATTTTTCCGATCTCACTTCTACTTCCCCGCATTGATATTTTTTCACAACAGGCAGCAGCATATGCGTGCCTGAAGAAAGCTTTGGCAAATGGATCATTCTTCGGATGGGATCGATTCTTTCAATAGTCACCACATCAAGTTTTCCATCATTTATTTCTGCGCCGGGCGCTACAATAAACCCACCTCCATAGCGCTCTCCATTAGCGATCGAAATCATGAAAAATCTTCCTTCAATAACATGACCAGCCAAAAAGATCTCCATCCGCTTTTCGAGATAAAATAATAAAGACCTGATGACCGCAATGTAATAAGCTACATGTCCTGCTGAAAATAAACGGCGTTGCTTCATACCCTTTACAATAGCACCGTCAAATCCTATCCCCACACCGTTGGCAAAATAATTTCCATTGCAAATCCCTGCATCCACTTTGCGCGGCTGGCAATACATGATCCTTTCAAAGTATTCCTTTACAGAAAGATTACCATACAGTTTCCAGCAAAAATCATTTCCACTTCCGCCTTTGAATATGGATAGCGGCCTTGTATTATGCGGGTACTTATTGATAAAATAATTTAATGTTCCATCTCCTCCAACCAGGAAAATATCAGTATGCTCATCAAAATCCTGTGGCCAGTCTTCAACATACACCTCAAAAGAAATATTATTGGCAGTCAGCAATTCAGTAACCTGTTGCATGACCTTAAGGGACTTGCCTTTTCCAGCTTTTGCATTAGCCAGTATTGCAACATGTTGAATGGAGGAATACATATTCAATGATATCAAATAATCGACAACAGCCGCTGGACGCAGGTAAATAAATCAGTATTTAAATGGGTTCCTATAGTTCCTTAATCTTAATACTTCTGAAATCAACATGGTCACCATGATCCTGCAAAAGAATATGGCCTTTGGTTGCTTCCCCAAATCTTTCCCATACTTTGTACTTACTTTCTGAAACCAGTTTACGGAAAGCTTCCGAACCACGATCATACTCCAGCACTTTAATTCCATTAAGGTAATGCTCAACGTGGTTGTTAGGATGAACAACAATCCTTCCCCTGTTCCAGTGACCAGGTTGTTTATAGAATCGTTCCTGTTTTGCAGCGGGAATAAGATCATAAAGTGAAGCAAGCGTCCTGTTACCATTCCTGCCCAACTTAGCATCAGGATGAAGTTTATCGTCGAGTAACTGGTATTCCAGGCCGATTGCTGAACCCGGGTTATTTTCCTTCAATGTAACAAAATATTTCACACCACTATTTGCTCCTGGTGTTAACCTGAATTCAAAGGATAATTCAAACGCAACATATTCCTTAATGGTAACAATATCACCACCATTAGTGGATTCCCCACCATCAGAAGCTTCTACGCTTAATATTCCATCATGAATCGACCAACCTTTTTCCGGGAAAGTTTTTTTATATGCCCCCTTCCATCCTTTAGCAGAATGGCCGTCAAAGAGCAATGACCAACCTGCATTTTTCTCCCATGAAGAAATATTATTGGGTTGAAGGTTTACAACATGCAAATTGTTATTTTCCTGGTTTGAAAATGATTTGACTTCCCTGATCCTGATATTTTTCCAGGCTATATTTTTTCCTGCCTGTGATGGATCGGATATACTATGCACCTGCAGTGCAATAAAACCGGGATCCGAAATGGTATCCACGAGCTGGGAGGCAAGTTTACCATTGATATAAGTTCTGACCTGGTTATCGATGCATTCAATTCTTGCTTTATTAAATTGTCCATGCCTGTATGCCTTGCCTGCAGCAGGATTCAGGCTCATAGGATAAAGCCAGTCGCGCCTTCCTTCATCGTATATTCCACCTGTCCATGCCCTCGCGGAAGGATCCATTTCATATTGGTACCCGAATACTTTACCTTTTCCATTATTACCATTTGCATCATAATGGCTGCGAAACTGAACACCAGAATTTATTGTGGTATCACTTAATTTGAATTCAAATTCCAGTATAAAATTCTTATAGTTTTTATTTGATACAAGGAAGCTGTTAGGTGAATTGGGAACGGAGGTTCCGATGATCATTCCATCTGCTACTTTATACTCGGCAGTTCCTGCTTTAAGTGACCATCCTTCGAGTGAGTGCCCGTTAAATAGATCGGTCCATTTTTCCTGTGCATTAGCATTGAAAAATCCAGCCAGTATAAACAGTGAAAGAATTGCTTTGAGCATATTGCCAGTTTTGGTTCAAGTTAATC
>JAEWIW010000044.1 GCA_023386855.1 Bacteroidota bacterium
TGCACCATGGAGCTGTCGGCCAGCAATTGCTTTCCAAGATGGTTCAGCGCATCACCTTTCACCATGCCTGTAAGTATGGCAAGCGCATTGGCATGCTGTGAAAAACTGTTCTTCTCTTCGGTGTCTGCATATAAGCCTTTATCTTCTACCCAGTATTTTTGTTGAATGGTTTTTACCAGTTGCGATGCTTTATCGTTGTACAGGTTTGCAAAAGCTTTCATGCCCATGGCCGCCTCCATTTCTGAAGCCCACTGGTATGCCCATAACAGTTGAAGGTCCAGGATAGATGAAGTACCTGCACCAGGTTTTGGCGAGCCCATATCCCAGTTCTTTCCTCCTACCCAATCAACAAAATTCCAGTATGGAAGGTCTTTCAATGAACCATCTTCCTGCTGGTACCTGCTGAAAAAATCCAATATGGATCTTGCGCCAACGAGTTTGTTCCTGATGAATTCGCTATCGGACCTGTACATCCAGTAGTCGTGCAACATCCCGATATACCATAAACTGAAGGTTGATATGATCTGTGTATTCCTTGATGGGTAACGGCTAAGGGTAACGCCATCGGGTAATCTTGAATGATCCATCAGTTCAATGGCATTTCTTGCCAGGCGGTCATCATCCGTATTATAATAAGTGATCATGGCCTGCACGCGCGTATCACCGATATATTGAAGCTGCTCGTAGTAAGGGCAATCAGTATAGGTCTCAAATGCGTTCAGTCGCGCGGTGCGCCATCCAATATCCAGTATCTTTTTCGACTCTTCGTTGTTGGTATCATATTGCGATGTTCGTTCAAAAGGATAACCGGTGAAGGTTCCATAGATATCATCGATCACCAGGGGCTGCTGCTTTGTTTGAACGATGAGTTGTATATAACGGAAAGTGCGGAAGTTAAGATTGGTATAGGTTTGTTTATCGAGCCCGTTCGAAATGATGCTGTCTTTTCTTCCCGAGAACTGTTTGCCTTCAACGACGTCGCGGTTTCCTTTTTTACCGCCGTATTGATTGAATTCTTCATACAATGATTCTGCATAACGCATGGAGATACCGGCATCTTTTCCCTTGCTGAACTGGAGGGTAACATAGGCATTGGTAAGGAAGGTTTGATCGAGAAGAAATATTGCCGTTGTATTGGCGGGAACAGTCACGGCATTCTTTTGCAACGGAAAACCGGCAGGAGCCTTCATGCCAGTGGTTTTTCTTAAGGAAGGGATCCGCTGGTACGACAGTTCCATTTGCGGTAATGGTGATGGGACAAGCATCCAGCCAAAGCCATCCGACATGCCTTTCATGCGGCCTTCGAAGAGTTGCGCTGCATCAGGCCATTGGCTATAATAATCGGTGGTTGAAGAAGCGGCATTCATGTTTACCAGTTCACCTGTACTTGCGGCAAAGAAACCGGCAATAGGTGAATAGGCTTCATCCTTTTTGCATTTCCAGCTCTTGTTGGTATTCAGCAATTCTTCCCTGGGGCTATGGCCCTGTACAATAAAAGCAGTGCGCAAGCTATTGATGGCTTCGGGCCTGTACTGCGCTTCATTCCATACCAGCGCATAGATCCTGTTGCTGCCTTTTGAAAGAAAGGGTGCGATATTGATGGTCTCATAGTTCCAATGGTGAAGATCACCCCTTGCAGGACCCATTGAAACGATAGAATCGTTCACATATAATTTGTAACGGTTGTCGGCCGATACATGGATGATAAAGGAGGAAGGCTTTTCTTCAAGATCGAAAGTTTTAATGAAGTGATAGACTCCATAACCAAGGCCATCATCGCCCTGTGCAGCGATCCAACTGGCATTCCAATGATCTCTTATGGCATTGGATTGGGCATGGATGGCCGCGGTTGTTATCATCATAATCATGGCAAGAGCCATGTTTTTAAAAATGGAGTTTTTCTTCATCTTCATTGGTTATAAGGTTCTACGATAAGTTGGTATTGTCCTTTATTGCACTTCTTCTATTACCACTTTATGCGTTACAGGTTGATTGAGGCGATAGATCTCATCAACGATTGCATTCATTTTACTGGTCCACTGCTCACGCATTTCTTTCTTACGTGCCTGCTGGTAATTATCTCTTTTGGAAGCAACTGCCCACTCGCTTGAAGGCGCGTTGTTGACAAGGTCGAGCGCTTCCTGCGAATCATTAAAATAAAAACCTTTCTTACGAAGGAAATTGAAATGAAGCCAGTAATAGGCACGCAGCTTTTGTTCCAGCTCGCGGTATTCAAGGTTAAGCGCGGCAATGGCTTCAGCCTGCTTGTACTGCGGCGTTGAGGTAATGGTAGCCAGGTTAATACCCCTGGCAAAAGCATCGCCATTCCATTCACCAACCTTCTGACCATCGATCAGCAATGCATATTTTTTTTGTTTCCTTAGTTTGGAAACGGTTAGTATTTCCTGGTTGAATTCTTCAGTAAAGGGAATGATGGCCAGTGCTTCGGATTGTTTTTGTGGATTCTCCCAAACCCTTGGCTGGTCGTCCTTTGGGAAGGGAAGGCTGTTGGGTTTGTAATCGAACAATAACCTGCTGGCATCACGTTCAACATTTGAGACAACGCAATTTTCCGCTTTCTTAATTTTGGCATTCCTTGCATTGATCGATACATCCGCTACAACATTATTGGCGAGTCCCTGCGATTTTAAAAACAGCCAGGCCATAGCGAAATGCCCTGCATTACCCGGGTGAATTCTATCCGGGCCGGTCAGCGTGAAGTTGGAATCACGTTCCTGTTCACGAATATTGATGTCGGTCATGGGTTTCATCAGGTCAACAAATGCCCAGTTATGCTGCTTTGCCGATTCCTGCTGGAACTTCGCGATCTCCTGCATGGTAGCATATTTCCCGCGAAAATGGTTCTTTTTGCCTGCAAGGGTTTCATCGTATGGAGAAGAAGTCATGATGATCGTTCTCGTATCCTTTAGCGGCAACAGCTTTTGTTCGATCTGCCGGTAACTCTTCAATGAAGCAGCCACTGCTTCCTGCCTTACTTTTTCCTGCGGAGTATTCAGGTATTCGAAATAACGGCTGTCGTTCATTCCAAAACTCATTACCACCACTGTTGGTTTTGGAGCCTGTATATCATCATCCAAACGGTCAAGGATCTGTTGAGCAACATCACCGCCAATACCACCATTCATGACAATAATTTTTTTACCGGGGAAATGGAGCTGGTAATACTGCCAGATATACATTTCATAAAATCCTGCCTCGGTGATACTGTTCCCGGCAAACACGATCTTATCACCATCACGAAAGGGTTCCGGTGATCGCTGCGCGAAGCTGAACAACGAGATTAGCATTGAGAATGCCAGCAAAAAATTTTTCATACCTGTATTTATTATTTTATATCAAAGCCCGGTGGATCATCTCCTTCAGCCCAATGCTGGTCCGGGTTTGCAGACAATATATATTTTACACGGCCACCATTTTTTATTAGATCAAGCGGAAGCCAGGTGCGGGAATAGTTTTTTCCATCCAACTTCATTGATTTGATAAAAGGTTGACCAGCATTTTTCGTGGTGATCTTAAGATTGCCTTTCGGAAGCGATATTTTAATTTTTGAAAAGGAAGGACTATTCAATGAAAAGCCACCAACGCCAGGCACAACAGGGTAGATGCCGATATTGGCAAAAACATACCATGCACCCATTGCTCCCATATCATCATTGCCAGGCAATCCCTGCGGCCGGTTAGAATATTGTTCATTGATGATCCTTTTTACCAGGGCCTGTGTTTTAGATGGTTTACCCACCCAGTTATAAATCCATGGAGCCTGGAAATCAGGTTCATTACCGGCTGCAAACCATTCCTGGTCGTACGATGCATTGATC
>JAEWIW010000411.1 GCA_023386855.1 Bacteroidota bacterium
ATAGAAAATTGTTTTCATTTAGGCGGACAAGACTGATATCGAATGATTCCCGTCTTACAGCAAGTTGAATGTTTTTATCTACAATTTGCTTTCTGGAATCCAGGCCACATATAATATGGTCTGAACGGCTTTCTACTTCAAAGGATATGATATTGGTGTCCGGAACAATTACCGGCCTTACGTTCAAATTATGCGGCGCCACCGGAGTAATTACAAAACTACAGGAATCCGGAAACATTATTGGGCCATTGCAACTTAATGAATATCCCGTAGACCCGGTTGGCGTTGCCACAATTACACCGTCGGCCCAGTAGGTATTTAAAAACTCCCCGTTCAGGTATGTATGAATCTTGATCATCGGTGATGTATCCGTTTTATGGATCGCAAATTCATTCAAACCGAAAGGCATATTATTAAAAACCGGCAGGCTTGCATCCAGGTGAAGCAATGCACGGTCATCAATTACATAAGTACCACTGACCAGCGAACTCACTGCAGAATGCAATTCTTTTTTACCTATACTCGCCAGGAAGCCCAATCTTCCAAAATTTATACCAAGAACAGGAATATTCTTATCGGTTACCAATGTAACCGTATCCAGCAATGTTCCATCTCCGCCAAGACTGATCACAAAATCAATGGAATTATCGAGCTGGTCGCCATTATCAAAAAATTCAACTTCTGATTCAATCCGGAAAGCAGATCTTATATTTTCATAAAATGGCCGAAAGATCACCATTTGTATTCCCTCTTTTGTCAGCTCATCAAACAATTGCTGAACATCCGCATGCTGATCTTCTGTTACCCTGCTGTAGATGGCTACCTTCATTCCTTTTGTTTATGAGTGATCCTTTCAGTTCTTCTAAAAATCATTCTTGATATGTAAAAATACTCCCTTTTGACCGAATTGATTAACACTGTAATCCAATCTTACGATCACGTCATAGAAAGTAACCATGTCGATTCCTAACCCACCGGTGTAGAGCATTTTATTGACCAGTGAATTATTCGTGAAGTTTTTATTGTAGGCATATCCCATGTCTCCATATACCTTGGCATAAAAAGTAAAAGGTATCCTCGCATGGTTTAATATCGGTGGAATACTGAACTTGAGGAGCTTTTGTCTTAAGGTATTTCTAAGCATCAATCCTGCCACGCCATCCACTACATACTTCTCCATTCCCCTGAGGTAAAAATCTCCATAACCAAACATCTGGCTATTGATGAAAGGCTGGTCAAAAGGCAACCGGATTGTTCCATTGACATTCATGGAATAAAAGGTCTTCTTTGCAAGCGGCCAGTTCTTATTGAATTTGGCATTGAGTTGCCACATGCCGGTTTCTTTATTGATCCCTCTTCTTATTAAGCCCAATTCACCCATCCACCCGGTAAGTGGGTAAGGGATATAATCCACGTTGAAATGACTTACAGCGTAGGATATCTCCGGGTATTGTATCCTGTTGGTTGAAGATTTAAAATAATCAGGGTTTAGTAACAAAACCTTGGGGTCCACTTCCTGTATGGTATAACCTAGTCGTACCGAATGAAAAGTCCGTAGGCCCGGCCTGTAGTCGTATTCTACAAAAGCATTCCATCTTTTTAAATTGAAGGAATCATTGAACACCTGCTGGTTATGGGCTGTCTGGTAATTCACTTCCCTGTTAAAGGAATAATTCACTCCCACCTTATAACCATGCTTCAAAGAAGGGTCAGCATTGGGTTGATCGTATTCGAACTTAAGCTGCTTTGTATAACCGGTCACCAGCCATAAACGGAGTTTATCATTCCGGCCTGTAAAATTATAATGCGTGAATTTCAAACCATAATTGAGTCTTTCGGCAGAATATCCCTGCTTTGCCCATTCGGTCAAATTCCTGTCGATGGGTTTTAAATAAGGAATAGGGAAAATGTACCATCTTTCCCTCACCTGGATAGTAACATTGACAATTGGTCCATAAAAATTTTTCAGCGCGATCACCACTTCATTGAATAGTTTGGTGTTCATCAGCTGCTGCCTTGATTCCTCGAAGGCTTTAACCAGGTCGGTAAGATTTACAGAGTCTCCTGTTTTAAAAAACAGTTCACGAAGAATGATATAATCTTTTGTGCGGGTATTACCGGTTATACTGATCTCCCCTACTTCAAAGGGTTTTCTTTCAGTTCCAGGCTCATTGCCGGGTTGTAAATGAAGAGGATTAATGGCAGAATCTCCAGACATTCCAAAAAGCATACTGCTATCCAATGGAACAGGTTGGGCACGAAGCGCTCCACACCAGAAAGCTACCAACAAAGCCAGACAACAATATTTCAATACGATCCCCATGTGTTGGAACTGATTCCGGTTTTATCTACATAATCAAGCAGGATAGACAAGATACTAAAAGCCGATCAAATATTGAGATAAGTCATTAAATGATCATAATTATCTCTTAGCTCATTCTGGTAGAGTTCTTCACCGAAATAGTATTTCACTACGTATTCGTACCGCTGGAAGGTGGATACAATATCGGAGATCTCGAATTTATTGATCTTGAGTGTAACGAGAAAAGTGTCGATGGTATTGTCCCAGTAAGTATTCAGCTGGGTAATCTGCGCATCATTGGTTTCAACCAGTTTTGATATCTCTGCAAAAGAAAAATTTCTTTGCTCCATTTCGAGAACAATTAAACCACCGGGTTCACTGGAACCGGTAATTTTTCCCAGGTGCTTCAACAGGTCTGAAGCAAGGATAACCCCGGCAAACTCATTGTTTTGTTCTACCACGGGCACCAGCGAAAGGTTATAATCATTAGCCGCCTGGATGGATTCAAGCATATGGGTATGTGCATGAACAAAAACCCTGGAAAATTGCTGGCTGATCTCCTCCATTTTTACCTGGTCATCCTGGTTAAGCAGGTCATCTTCAAAAACGATCCCCATGTATTTGTCTTCCGACACCACGGGCAAATGCGAAAGATGGTATTCCGACATCAGTTCCATTGCCTGGAAAACGGAATCACCCAGGTTAAGGGTTGGAATAGAGGGTGTAATGATCTCTTTGTTCAGCACGGATAATTGCTTTAAGAGTTAAGTTAATGTAAAACCCTTTGACAAAATAGTCAATAGGCCGTTCAACAGTTTAATGTTGTTATTAAAAATACTGTTGATCTACTCTAGACGGCAATCATCAGGCCACCGCTGCAGGCTCGTTGAGTTTTGTTAGAAATTTGTGCAGGATCCTGTTGAATTCTTCAGGAACTTCCATCATCGGGGCATGGCCACACTTGTCTACGAAATGAAGTTCGCTGTTGGGAATGAGCTTATGAAACTCCCTTCCCACAAAGGGCGGAGTGATGGTATCATTATTTCCCCAGATCAGCAGGGTGGGCTGTTTGATCTGGCTTAATTCTTCTCCGAGGTTATTCCTGATGGCACTTTTGGCGAGAGAAATGATTTTGATGGCTTTCAGCCTGTTGTTAACGATCTCGTAAACCTCATCTACCAGTTCCTTGGTGGCAATAGCAGGGTCATAGAAGGTCAGCTCCGTTTTCTTCCTGATATATTCCCGGTCGCCCCTTTTAGGGTAACTGTCTCCCATCCCATTCTCAAAAAGACCGGAACTACCTGTAAGTATCAGTGACTTAATTCTTTGTGGATGTTTCAGAACATGCAACAGGGCCACATGACCGCCAAGGGAATTTCCAAGCAGATGAAGCTTGTCGTAATTGAAATGCTCGATAAAACGGTTAACGTATTTTTCCAGTCCGCCTACGGTTGTATGCAGGAGATCAAGTTCCAGCAAGGGAAGCATGGGCACCACCACTTTATTATGATGGCGGAAATACTCGATCAGGTCACTGAAATTGCTTAGGGCACCGAATAATCCATGTAATAAGACCAAAGGTTCCCCTTCACCCACTTCAATAAACTTGAACTTATCCACATGTTTGATCTCGTAATTCATCTCTTTGCTTCTTTCGTCAATGAATCGCTAAAATAGGAGATTTAACGTTATAAAACACCATTCCACCATATTAGCCTTTCTCTTTCAGGGGAATCTCTGTAGACAGTTTTTCAAAATAATCCTTGAGCTGGCCGAACAAATCCTGGAAAAAGGGGGTAAATTTTCCCAATCCATCTATAAAAAACGGCCCGATGGGAGAAACCAGGTTATAGACTTTTGATTCTTCAATGGCAGGTTCTTTCAACCACCCCAACTGGACTACATAAAACAGGATCACACTGTAAATTATGGTATGGATCAAAAGATATAGCATGGCACCTGCCAGCCTGTTAACAGGCCCCAGCATTACCAGGTCAAGAGATTTGGTGATCAGCGCCGCAAGCAGGTTCACGAGAACTACCACGATTCCAAATACCAGCAGGAAGGCGATCACCGGCAACCATTTGGCTGGCAGCGAGGTCGAATTACCGAGGTAACCGGCTGCAACGGCCGACAATTTCATAGCTGCGGCCAACCCAATAATAAATGCCACCAACGAAAGTATTCCAACTACGAACCCTCTTCGCAACCCTTTTACTACAGCAACGACCACTACAATAAGGTAGGCAAGGTCTATGATCATATCAAGGATTAAGCAATTCTTTCACGGCCTGGCTGATGCTTTTCCCATCGGCCTTGCCGGCTAGTTCTTTTGTGGCTACGCCCATCACTTTTCCCATATCGGCAGGGCTGCTGGCGCCAACCCTGTTGATGATTTCCTTAACGGCCGACTGAAGTTCTTCGGGCTCCATCTGTTTAGGCAGAAATTTTTCGATCACTTCAATTTCTTCCTTTTCTTTCTGGGCCAGGTCAGTCCTGTTTTGCTGTTCAAAGATCTCAAGGGAGTCCTTGCGCTGCTTGACCATTTTCTGCAGAAGTTTGGTCTCTTCCTCGGCGGAGATCTCTCCGCCTGCACCACCAGCCGTTTTAGCAACAATGATTGCAGCTTTAACCGCCCGCAGGCTTCTTACTGCTTTTTCATCTTTTGCAAGCATGGCAGTTTTCAGTTCTGCCATGATTTTCTGTTCGAGGTTCATATAAATTATTTAAGCCTTATTCTCTTTCATTTGTATGTCGCGGAATTTTTTATAAAAATCCTTTGCGAAATTCCTGAGATCGTCGACCAGTTCCTCCTGGTGAGTAGCACGGTCAAATGTATCGGCCATGGTATGAAGTGTCTGGTAGAAAAAATCGGCCATCTCATCGATCATCATGTCCTTGGTCCAGAGATCCACCCTGAGGGCGGTCTTTTCCTGGGCATCCCAGAAAGCCAGCATCATGGCATTGGCCAGCTTGCCCTGGTCGGCACTGCTGTCGGTAGCACTCCACTGGATTTTTTCCGGTACTCTTTGTTCATCTAGCGTTACATCGATCGATATGGTAGATTTTGCCATCGGTATTTGTTTATTGTGAAGGGCCAAAAATATTGAGAAACAGGTTGTAAAAATACGTTTTAATGCCCAGTGAAGGAAACTGCACAAAATACGGTGGTTAAAATGGAGTACAATTTCGTTGTTTTAAACTGGCGTCCTTTCTAATTTTGAATTGATCCAAAATTCATCCCTATGAAACAAGTCTACTCCAACCCAATGGTGTATACACTCCTGCTCTGTATCCTCCTACACCTTCCAACAGGGATCATCGCACAATGCAACTGCCCTAATGGTGAAACGCCCATGACGACGGTTCATCAAAGAAATATTACCACTTCAATGGAAGAAACGGTTCTCAACTTCCCCCAATTCGATCCTGCAGAAGGAACCCTGATCTGCACCAACGTAAATGCCACCATCACTGCGATCACAAGGATCCGTATCGAGAATGATGAAATGTTCGCTGCCGATTACAAGATCAATTACAGCCGCACTTCCACTATCAGCGGTCCCGGCCTTGATCCTACCCTGGTAAGTTCTTTTTCAAAAAGCTATGGACCCTACCACCTGGCCGAAAGCGATGGCGTTTATTTTTCAGGGGCCGACTATATCATCACCAATAAAGACACTGTACTGAATAAAAAACAGCTCACCCGAACCATGAGCGGCGATGTAAGCGCTTTCCTCGGAAGCGGTACAGTAAGCTATACTTATAATCTCAGCACTTTATCGAAGATCTCGGGTGGAGGAAATTACCTTGGGGGCCCGCTTACCTCCGATGTCATTGATTTCCGCCTTACCTATACATACTGCCCCATGACCCTGCTGGGAGGATGGCTAAAAGATTTTACTGTTAAAGCTGAGGATGCGCAAAACATTAGCGTTGACTGGAAAACGCTGGAACAAACCAATGGACAGCGTTACGCCGTGGAATTGAGTACCGACAATAAATCATTTTCCTCCATTGCCAGCTTTGTTTCTTCTTCCCCAGATAAAGGGGAATATCGATTTGTTTACCACCCGAAAAACACTCCTTCCGGTAAACTATACTTCAGGATCAGCAAAACAGGTCCTGACGGCCATACAATGTTATCGGGGGTAAAAACCATCAACCTGCACAGTAGCGAAGTGAAGGGCCAACTGGTTTATCCTAACCCTGCCAACCGGCTGGTAAGCCTTGAATTTTCACAACCCATTAAAAATAACCTGCTGGTAGAGATCATGGGTATCTCGGGAAATATTGTTCAAAAAGAACAGATCAGCATGAATAATACCAATGCTGCCACTATCCGCCTGAAAGATCTTCCCCCGGGTATTTATTTCCTGAAAAGCACCGACCAGGCATCCGGTGGAAAGTATTTTTCAAGGCTGGCAATAAAATAAGGCTTAGTTTGCTATTTTTGTTGCAATCAGATTTTATGGATGAACTTTCAATGGAATATAATACCACGAGGAATGACCTGGCTATGAGGGAATATGGACGGCATATTCAGAAGATGATCGAATATCTTTTAACGATCGAGGACAGGGAAGAGCGCCAGCGTAATGCATACGCGGTGATTGAATTGATGGGTTTTCTCAACCCTCACTTAAAAAATGTGGAAGATTTCAGGCATAAGCTCTGGGATCACCTTTTTTTGATATCCGATTTTAAGCTGGATGTGGATTCTCCCTATCCCATTCCTACGCGTGAAACGCTTAGGGCCAAGCCTGACCCGCTGCCTTACCCGAAGCGATATCCCAAATTCTCGCACCTCGGTAAGAACCTGGAATTGGTGATCAATAAAGGACTTAACGAAGAGAACCCCGAAAAGAAGCAGGGCTTTGCCAATGCGGTAGCCTATTACATGAAACTCGCCTACAGCAACTGGCATAAGGAAACCGTTCATGACGATGCCATTCAAAGTGAGCTGAGTAATATCACGCAGGGACAACTGGAATTCACCAACACTCCTTTTGTAAGAAGCCCCAGGCCCAATGAAGGCCGCTCTGAGCGCGGATCCTACGGTGATTACCGGAATAAGGGCGGAAGGAACCAGAAATTCCAGGCCCGCAACCGCAACGACAGGAATGACCGTGGCGGCGACCGCAATGAACAACGCGACAGGAATGACCGCGGCGGTGGAAATAAATACAATAAGAAGAATCGTTTCAAATAACTTCGATATACCTTTCAGCCCTGGCCGTTGCATTAATAACTGCCAGGGTTTTTACTTTTGCCATCATCCCAATCAACAACGTTCATGAATTCATTTGAAGTCATTGGAGGAAAAAAACTCAGCGGCGAAATATATCCACAGGGTGCCAAGAATGAGGCGCTCCAGGTAATCAGTGCTGTATTGCTGACCGCAGAGCCGGTTACCATTACCAACATTCCCGATATCATTGATGTGAACCTGCTGATTGAACTTTTACAGGATATGGGCGTGAAAGTGAACCGCAGTTCCAGGGATACCTGTACTTTCCAGGCTGATGACGTTAATGCTGAATACATTGAAAGCCCGGCCTTCCGGAAAAAAAGCGGGCGACTTCGTGGCTCAGTCATGATTGCCGGCCCAATGCTGGCCAGGTTCAGGAAAGCGTTCATTCCAAAGCCGGGAGGTGATAAGATAGGAAGAAGAAGAATGGATACCCATATCCTTGGATTTGAAAAGCTGGGCGCCAAATTTCATTATGATACCAGTGACGGTTTTTTTCACCTGGAAGCAAAGGATTTAAAGGGCGCATATATGCTGCTGGATGAGCCCTCTGTAACGGGCACAGCAAATATTGTGATGGCTGCAGTGCTCACTCCAGGTACTACCACCATTTATAATGCGGCCTGTGAGCCTTACCTGCAGCAGCTCTGCCGCATGCTCAGCCGCATGGGCGCCAAAATACAGGGCATAGGCAGTAACCTGCTAACCATCGAGGGAGTTGACGCCCTGGGGGGGACCAGCCACCGGATGCTGCCCGACATGATCGAGATCGGTTCATTTATCGGCATGGCAGCCATGACCAACAGCGAACTCACTATTCGCAATGCAGGCATTGAGCACCTTGGAATCATACCAGATAAGTTTGCCCAACTGGGTATCAAAATGGAATTCAGGGAGGATGATATTCATATACCTTCCCAGGATGTTTACGAGATCCAGCAATTTCTTGATGGAACTGTGCTGACCATTTCGGACCACCCCTGGCCAGGATTCACTCCCGACCTGCTGAGCATCATCCTGGTTGTAGCTACACAGGCCAGCGGTTCAGTACTGATTCACCAGAAAATGTTTGAAAGCCGGCTGTTCTTTGTAGATAAGCTTTTGGATATGGGTGCCCAGATCATCCTTTGCGACCCCCATAGAGCCGCGGTGATAGGACTGGGAAGAAAGACCCGCCTCAGGGGAATCAATATGACCAGCCCCGATATCCGGGCGGGAGTTGCCCTCCTGATCGCAGCATTGAGCGCTGAAGGAAAAAGCATTATCCAGAATATAGAACAGATCGACCGGGGATACCAGGATATTGACGGAAGGCTCAGGGCCCTGGGTGCTGAAATAAGAAGAATTCAAGAATAACAGCAGCATACTATGACAGAATCCACTATCACACATCCCTTTTCCGAAGACGCGGAAGGAAAACCAATTATTATTATAACCGCTCCATCTGGTGCCGGCAAGACTTCCATAACAAGGCACCTGCTCGAAAAATTCCCGCAGTTAAGCTTTTCCATTTCTGCTGCTACCCGCTCTCCAAGGGGTAACGAAAAGAATGGCGTGGATTATTATTTCCTGTCGGAAGAAGAGTTTAAAAACAGGATACAACACGATGAGTTCGTGGAGTGGGAAATGGTTTATGAAGGAAAATATTATGGAACCCTGCGGGAAGAACTCCAGAGGATCTGGAATAATGGGCAGGTCCCGGTACTGGATATAGATGTTAAAGGAGCCATCCATGTTCAAAGCCAGAACCCGGCAGGAACGCTATCCCTGTTTATAGAG
>JAEWIW010000020.1 GCA_023386855.1 Bacteroidota bacterium
GATCAGCCGGTTGTATTCCTTTACATGAATATTGCGGTTATTCATCACCCATTCACCATGACCCAATACACTTGAAGCACCCCAGTGAATGAACATTCCCAGCCGGGCACTGTCGAACCATTTTCTTGATTCAAGATTTTGTGCCGTGGGGGTGTATTCTTGGGAGAAGGATGTTGAGAAAGCAACAAGGGAAAAAACAAACAGGAAAATTTTCTTCATTACAGTAAGTTTATCGTTACGGTGAATTTAAAGATAAAAAAAGCCCGGACTAAACCGGGCCAGAAAATATCAGTAATTAAACTTCTTTTATTTCTTCAAGTACATTACTTCCTTAACGATTTTCACTGTTTTTGGAACATCAGGAAGCGCGCCTGCTACAAGGTTTGGAGCATAGTGCATTGGAGCGTCAGCCGCGGTGATCCTTCGGATAGGAGCATCGAGGTAATCGAATCCTTCTTTCTGGATGCGGTAAGCGATCTCCGAAGATACGCTGCACATGGGCCACTGCTCTTCAACGATCACGAGCCTGTTGGTTTTCTTAACGCTTTCAAGGATGGTGAACCAGTCGAGCGGACGAATGGTACGCAGGTCAATTACTTCAGCACTGATACCTTCTTTCTCCAATTCAGCAGCCGCTCCAAGAGCAACCTTCATCATTTTGTTGTAAGAAACGATGGTTACATCAGTACCCTCTTTCTTAACATCGGCCTTACCTATTGGAATGATGTATTCGCCTTCAGGAACTTCACCTTTATCACCATACATTACTTCACTTTCCATGAACATAACAGGATCGTTATCCCTGATAGCCGCTTTCAGCAATCCTTTTGCATCGGCAGGGTTAGAGGGAGAGATCACCTTGATACCCGGAATATTTGCATAATAGCTTTCGAATGCAGTAGAGTGTTGAGCGCCTAACTGGCCGGCAGAACCATTGGGTCCGCGGAAAACGATGGGGCAACCGATCTGCCCGCCGCTCATCGCCAGCATTTTGGAAGCAGTGTTCAGGATCTGGTCGAGTGCCAGTACGGCAAAGTTCCAGGTCATGAATTCAACGATAGGTCTTAACCCATTTTGTGCAGCTCCAACAGCCACAGCAGTAAATCCGAGCTCGGCAATTGGGGTATCGATTACTCTTTTTGGACCGAACTCATCCAGCATACCCTGACTTACTTTGTATGCACCATTGTATTCAGCAACTTCTTCTCCCATGAGAAACACTCTATCATCTGCTCTCATCTCCTCAGACATTGCTTCGCGAAGCGCTTCACGAAAAGCTATTATTCTTGGCATCCTTGGTTGTTTTTAAATTGACGGGCAAAATTATTGGTATAGGAGCAGATTAACAAATTGAGTAGGGGCAGCTCATTAATCCTTAAGTAACTACACCTCATTAAACCGGCTAAGTGGTTCTCTGTAAATGGTCATAAAAGAGGCTTTCCCACTAAACATCCCCACCCTGTTTGCAGTCTTTTGTAGTATGAAAAACATTTTTGAAAATATCGTTAACCGTGTTCGTGAAAACATATGGCCCGCAGGTTCAAAAAAGCCCATCCCGGTAAAAGTACCTTCCCGCAACCAGCCCCACCCGGCAGAGGTAAGAGGCGGATCAAGGAATTACCCTCCAAACCGTTAATTTTTTGACACCGTGGCACGCCCCCGTGCCACGCCCCCGTGCCACGGGGTCTATTTTTCAAGAATAATTGCCGAAGCGCCTCCACCTCCATTGCAAATTCCGGCCATACCATACTTACCGCCATTCTGGTGAAGTATGGAAGTCAGGGATACTGTTATCCTGGCGCCACTGCATCCAATAGGATGGCCTAATGCCACTGCTCCTCCCCATACATTTACTTTATCCATTGGTATAGCCATTTCATTCGCATTCACGATCGTTACACAACTGAAAGCTTCATTGATCTCCACGAAGTCAATATCACCAATGGTTAGCCCGGCTTTCTGCAGGGCATTGGTCATGGCCTTGATAGGTGTTGTTGTAAACCAACGTGGTTCCTGGCTTGCATCAGCAAATGCAACGATCCTGGCCATCGGGCTGATCCCCAATTCTTTCATTTTCTTTTCACTCATCAGCACCACCGCGGCAGCCCCATCATTGATCTTTGAGGCATTGGCCGCCGTGATCGTTCCTTCTTTAATAAAGGCAGGCTTTAGACTGGACATCTTCTCAAAATTGACTTTCCTGAATTCCTCGTCTTCGGTAATCGTGGTAAGGGTTTTTCCCTTGACCTGGACAGGAACCAATTCATTATTAAACCATCCCTGTTCATAGGCTTTGGCTGCCCTGGTATAACTTTCCTTTGCAAATTCATCCTGGTCTTTACGGCTGATCCTGAACTCTGCACTGCACAATTCCCCTGCATTGCCCATATGCTCATTATTATAAGGATCCCATAGTCCGTCCTTGATTATTCCATCTTCCAGCTGGCCATGACCAAGCCTGTAACCTGTGCGGGCTTTACCAAGATAATAGGGAATATTGCTCATGCTTTCCATTCCACCGGCTACCACTATATCCGCATCTCCCATCATGATACTTTGCGCCCCGATCATGATAGCTTTCATACCACTGGCGCAAACCTTATTTACTGTTGTACAGGGAACGGTGGTGGGAATTCCTGCATAAATACTGGCCTGCTGGGCTGGAGCCTGCCCTATCCCGGCACTTACCACGTTTCCCATATATACTTCCTGTACCTGTTCAGGATTGATCCCTGCTCTTTCCAGGGCAGCTTTGATAGCAATGGATCCCAGTTCGGGGGCCGACAGGGAAGCAAGGCTTCCATTCAGGCTACCGATGGGGGTGCGTGCAATTGATACGATATAAACCTTTGATGATTCCATAATGAATGTTTAAAGCATCCAAATATAAAGCAACTAACAATTGTTAGCCCATAAATGCATAAAAAAAGGATTACCACTGGCAATCCTTTACAATTCTTTTTTGCTGTTTAATTATTCAATGATCCATCGAAATAATTTTCTGATACCAGTATTTCGGTGCTGCTGATGGATTCAAAGAAAGAAAAACGGATAAGATTTTCAACCTGGAGTTGGTATTGTTTATCCAGTTCATCGCCACCACTGGCAGCTTTCCAGATCTGGATTTTCTTATAGGCTTTTCTACTACGGTTTTTCATGCGGCTATCGTTCATAAAGAACTCTCCTGCGATAGCCTTTCTTTTGTCAAGGTAGGGATTATTCATTGGATGAATGGGTTTGGTATTAAACGAATATTTGGAATTTGCATTGTATGATTGATCATTCTTATTACCCTATCAAGATCATTAAAATATATCAGATTTGTTTCAGGAAGCAGGAAGAGAAATGAAACTTTCAGCAGAATGCTTAACTTTCCACTAGAAAAAACACTTACTGAAAGCCTTTCAGAACGTAAACCCTAAGCATTATGGCCCATTCAAAAAAAACCTCAAAGCATTCAAGATCCAGGAGTACACATCATTCCAGTGCAGAACACGCCATACACAGAAAGCCTTCCCGTAATGCAAGTATTATTGTTGGAATTTTTATGGCACTGCTTGGACTGGCCGTAGGATTTTTTGCCGGTGGCACAGCTCTCAGTACCGTTGCTGGTGCTGTAATTGGTGGCGTGGCAGGTTACTTTGCAGGACTGAGTATTGACAAGAACGCAGAAGTTAAAACCAAATAATAATGGTCCCCGGCGGAGACCATTAATCATTCATTACACAACTTATTAATTCTGTGAGCGGGAATGAAAACCTTCCTGTTCAAGAATATCATTGTTGGATTGAAAAAGAAAAAATGACTGGTCGAGCATTTCAGCGGCTTCCTCTTTAAACCGGGTTCCAATAGCGGGAGTTCTTAATGCAAACTTCCAGCTCTGAATTTTCAGGAATGCAAGATGAGAAGCCTGGATCATATGCGTTTCATCGATATGAAATTTGGCAGCAAGATAATCCTGTTGGTTTTCGGTGAAAATATTGTAGTTCATGTTTGCCTCCGGTGTTTTGGGATATTGTTTAATAGGGTGATATTAACTCAAATCATTTTCCATAAACCCGATTTTCAAGAATATAAATTCAATTTTACTGGTATCTACTTATTCGTTATGAACGAAAATGTTCAGCTCTTTGACATGAGCTTATTTAAATGTTTAATGAGGAAGCATAAAAAATAATTCAAAAATTTTGTTAACGACAGGGATGGATTTTATCGCTTTTTCCGCTAATAGCCATTAATGGAAAATTAATTCAGCAAAAAATTACTAAAAATTCCATTCAAAAACGCGTAAACCTTTACATTTATAAGCAGTTGTAAAAAAAAGTAAAACCAACCTAATGGGAGATCTCCAGATCAAAAAACAACCTAAGAACTATGATGTGA
>JAEWIW010000032.1 GCA_023386855.1 Bacteroidota bacterium
GACTGCTAAAAGCAAAAAATGATACCAGGGGAGCTGTAAAAGCGATCAGGTCCATCCAGGATCCTGCCATCCGGTTGCATCCCCAGGTTGTAGTGGAAAGGGATAAATTGCTTAGGCAATTAGGCAATGAAACACTGGAAGAAAGAACCAGGTGGCTTGATGCCGTTGCTGCGTTGGAAGATGAGTGGGTTATCGAAAGAAGAGTACAGTTGCTGATTGACCAGCAACATTACGAAGAAGCAAAAGAACTATTGTTGTCAACAAAGTTTCAGAAAGTACATCAAACATATACCCGTACAGGGTTATGGATGCAGTTATGTGAAAAGCTCGGGCTGGATTGTGAACATATACCTGCACAACTGGGTGAGGACAGGCTTGCAAGGTTTGGTGCATACCGCGAATACGAATAAACTGCTATATGGAAAATTTTGATGCTATTGTAATTGGTTCAGGGATCAGTGGTGGCTGGGCCGCCAAAGAATTGTGTGAACATGGATTAAAAACCCTTGTACTTGAAAGAGGGCGTAATATCGTTCACAACAAAGATTATCCCACTGCAACCATGGCGCCATGGGAATTCAAACACCGTGGAGAAATGACTAAGGAACACTTGCAGGAAAATCCTTTGATCAGTAAAGCCGCGGGATACAGTGATAGCACGGATCATTTTTTTATAAAAGATAAAGACCATCCTTATATACAGGAAAAACCATTTGATTGGATCCGTGGTTACCAGGTGGGAGGAAAATCACTCACCTGGGGAAGGGCATGTCAGCGATGGAGTGAATATGAATTCACTGCGCCACATCGCTATGGATATGGAATTGAGTGGCCGATCAATTATGCCGAGATCGCACCCTGGTATTCTCATGTTGAAAAATTCATTGGTGTTTGCGGAACAAGGGATGGTATTGAAGCCATGCCCGATGGAGAATACCTGCCTCCTTTCGATTTCAATTGTGTGGAGTCAGATATCCAGCAGAAATGGAAAACAAAATTTCCAGACCGGCATATGGTGCATGCAAGATGGGCGCACCTGACCCAACCAAAGGATGTACATATTCAGCAGGGAAGGGCCCAATGCCAGGCAAGGAATATGTGTATGCGTGGATGTCCTTATGGAGGATATTTCAGCAGTGTTTCTTCAACATTGCCATGGGCAATGAGAACGGGAAAGTTAACGGTGAGGCCGTTCTCGGTGGTGCATTCCATTATCTATGATGATAAGAAAGGAAAAGCAACAGGAGTAAGAGTGATCGATGCCAATACAAAAGAAGTGATTGAATATGGTGCAAGGATAATATTTGTAAATGCATCGGCATTGAATTCAAACCTTGTATTGCTCAATTCAACTTCCCCGAGGTTTCCCAATGGGTTGGGGAATGATAATGGGTTGCTGGGAACACATGTTGGCTTTCATAATTACAGGGCGTCGGCCAACGGTAGAATGGAAGGGTTTACCGATAAATATTATTACGGTAGAAATCCCACAGAACCTATAGTCGCCAATTTCAGGAATTTGAAAAAGCACGAGATGGATTTTGTTGGTGGATTCACCAGCTTCATGGGTGCATACCGGGCAAGGGATAATGGTGAAAAACTCGAAGAGCAGGTTGGTGCTGCATATAAGGAAGCGCTTACTGAACCTGGAGAGTGGAGAGTGTATATGTATATGCAGGGAGAAACCATTTTGAAGGAAAGCAATCATGTACGGTTAAGCAAGGATCAAAAGGACCAATGGGGAATTCCCTTATTGATCACTTCTGTTGGCTATGATGATAATGATGAAATGATGGTGAAGGACTTTCTTAAGGAAAGCCAGTCGATGCTGGAAGCGGCGGGAGTGACGGATGTCAGCACTTATGATAACAGGCAGCCACCTGGGCTGGATATTCATGAAATGGGCGGGTGCCGGATGGGCAAGGATGCTAAGACTTCCTTGCTGAATAAGCACAATCAACTGCATCAATGTAAGAATGTTTTTGTAACTGACGGTGCCTGCATGACCAGTACTGGGAATCAAAGTCCATCATTATTGTACATGGCCCTTACGGCAAGGGCAGCGAATTATGCAGTGGAAGAGATGAAGAGAGGGGAATTGTAAGTAAACGGATGTTTAAAAGTAGGGTATGAAATTTTACCGATTTGGTTGCGTAATTTTTCCGTATATTTGTATGGAAAAAATTCTGTTATGGGAACTGCAAAAATTTCTCTTTTTCGCCAGTACGAAAAGGAATTGTCCAACCCCGTTGCAATGGTAATGAAAGCAGCCGAGGGATTGGCCATATCAGTTTTTGATGAGATCCTGCGCATTTCTTCACTAAATAAAAACCAGTTAGCTGCATTTCTTGACGCAACACCTAAAACCATTGACAATTACCGTTTAAGGCGCCATAAGTTAGGTCGGATAGAAAGCGAACAGCTTTTGCAGCTAATGGCGCTCTATAAAAAGGGGCAGGAGATTTTTGGTAATTCTGAAGCTTTTAATCAATGGTTGAAACAACCAGCCACTGGATTGGGAGGCATCATTCCTTTTGATTTGCTCTATACACAGGGAGGGATCAACCTGGTAATGGAAGAATTGATCAGGATTGAATATGGAGCGCTGGCATGATCACTTACCGCATTACACTCGCAAAGTGGGCAGGGCATCTTACAGCATCGGGTCGCGCAGCCCGCTGGAACAGTAATGGTCATTTCATGATCTATACCGCCAGCACAAGGTCGTTAGCCTGTTTGGAAAATATGGTTCACAGGCGCAGCATTGGTGCTGATGATATTTTCCGGGTTACTTTAATAGAAATACCGGACGATCTCAAAATAAAAAAAATAAATAAAGATAAGCTACCAGGCAATTGGCAGGAATACATCAATTACACTTCGTGCCAGGCTATAGGAGATGCATGGTTAAAAGAAAATAAAACGGTTGTGTTGCAGGTTCCCTCAGCTATTATTCCAGAAGAATATAATTATCTGATCAATCCTCAACATCCCGATTTTTCCACCATAAAAATTCGTTCGATTGAGAAGTTTACATTTGATGAAAGGTTGATTAAGTAGTGTCGTTTTATTACCTTTGCTAGGTACCACGCTTTTTTTTGATGTGGATATGCAGTTCTTCTTCCGCTACCCGGATCATCGTCTCTAAACTTGCATTTTTTAGATTTGCATGCTCAAGCATTTTGGTGAGTTCCTTAATTTTCTTTTCCGACAAAGCAGTTTTATTTTCTTCAGGCATATGTGACAGAAGTTGAGTGGAGATATTCTGACCTAATGCAGATGTATATCCCCCATCTCAATGACCCTTTCATCTTGTAGCATTATTGGAAAATCCTTATCAATTGTGGAGGCTTTAATAATTAAAGGTTTATCTTCTATAAAAAGATGAAGCTCCCATAAAGACGGGAAAATGTCTCGTCCTGAAATTTCATTAGCTGTTTCCCCTGAGGAACAAAAAAGCCAATTTCGGTATCGTAAAATTTAGGGACTTCGTAAAATTCAAAGTTTATTCCATCTATCGTTGCTGCTACTTTGCTGTCCGCACGAGCGACAATTTTTTCGGGTGATACATAGATAATAATTGAAGTTGCTTTTGCACTAATTCCTACAAGTAGAAATGCACAGAATATCCAGTTCCTCATGGCTAGTTTATTTTTGAATGATTTGAAATTATTAATTGCAGGTAATGATACCAAAGTGAAGTCAAAGCTTGTCCCAATATTTTGTAATGAGTCATTAAATTTCAGGTTAAATATTAAAAAAGGAAGGCCAAATAAATCGGCCTTCCTCCTAAAAAATAAATGGATCATATTACTTTTTTACAAAGGACACGGACTTCCACTCTTTTCCATTAAATACATGGGCAAAATATTGACCTGGGGGAAGATCGGCCACTAATATTGTTGCCTTTTCTTGTGGGGTCTTAAATTCTGCTTTTCTCTTTACTGTTCCATTAACATCGGATATTCTAACTTGAGTAAAAGGTGACTTTTTCCCTTTCTTTTCAACATTTGGGGAAGGGTCAAGAGCTGATATAGTTAAAGCATCAGATGTCGGATTTGGCGATAATAGGTATTCTGTTTCAGATTGTGGGGCGATCATTACAATGCCGCATGCCTTTGTTGCAACATAATAGTCTTGATTGTAACTT
>JAEWIW010000058.1 GCA_023386855.1 Bacteroidota bacterium
CTGTAACCGGGGATGCACCATTAAGCTGCAACTGCTGAATGAATGCATGACGGCTCATACCGGTGGCCTTAAATCCATATTCCTTGCCCAGCTTTTGATATACATGTTTCCTGATGGCACGGAGAAAGGCCGTTTGATTTCCTTCCTTCATCGCTTCATCTGCAAGAACAAGCTCGTTCTCTTCGACCATTATTTCAGCTACCGGCTGAGCAGCAACAATTTCTTTTGAAGGCTTTTTCTTACCTGTCCATACCTGGTAACCAATCCACCCAAGTATGCCAAGGGCAATGAATCCAAAAAATATATACTGTTCAGGGATGGACTTTTTTTGAGAACCTGTTGTTGTATTATCATTTGAACTGATGGCAGCTCCATTCTTACTTTTTACATGAAAATAAACAGGGTTAGTGTTTGCAGTAACATATTCTTTTTTTGCCGGGTCAAAATAAGCAAAGGATACTGCGGGCATTTCAATATTGCCTTTCACCTTTGGCGTTACCTGGTATTCAAATTCTTTAAAACCTTCAACAGGATATTTATATGGATCGATATTGTTTTTCACTCCTGAGGCGGTTACCCTGTATTTATCTGTTGATGGGATCTCCGGTGCAGTTACAAGTGGAAGGTTACCCTGTCCGCGGATGATAACTTTTAACAGGCCCGGTGCTCCATCGGAGATCTCTCTTTCTTTTACCGAAGCAAGGATCGAAAATTTTCCAACAGCGCCATTGAAACTGGCTGGCTGTCCTGAATCGGGAAGTGGACTTACCACGATATCCAGTACCGGTGATTTCAACGTCACGTCTCGTTCAACAGTTTTTAATTCAGGTTTCCCTTTAAGAACCTTTTCAAAATCCATATCATTATCCGGTACCAGGAATCTTACCGTGCTTTCCACTTCGGCCTCGTCAATTTTAAAGCGGCCAGGCTGAAGAGGTAATAACTGGACCTTACGGATAAGATGAACATAGAAATTTTGTCCACCAATATTTTCAACCGTCGGTGCCTTATCATAATTATCGACCATCTCGATTACGCTGAATCCGGTAAAGGAAGGGCGCCTTGTGACCTGCGAAGTGGCGTTCAATCTTGAGCATGCTTTGATCACTGCAAGAATGGGTTCACCCACATAACAGGTTTTCTTACTCACTTCTGAAACAAGAAAGAAATTATCGTTCAGCTTTTGTTCAATGTTTTCACCTTCCAGCACTTCAGAAACATCTTCCACACCAGTATCGCCCTGCTGGCTTCCGGGCAATTTTATATCAACCCTTACATTATTGGATCTAAGCACTTTGCCATCAATCTGCGCAATGGCCCCCTTGATGATCTGTGTGCCTGCTTCTGTTGATGATAGTACCACCACCCTTGAATAAACGTTGACAGCCTTATTGGTAGCGGGGTCAATCTTCTGGCTGGAAGGCACTTCATATATATTCAGCAACTGGAATCCCGGGTAATCAGGAAGCTTTACCTGCCCGATCTCCTTTGCTCCTTCAATGATATACCGAACCTGGAACGATTGCCCTGCAACGATTTTAGGCTCGCTTAACTGTGTATAGAATTTCGTTTGTGCATGACTGTTAGCAAAAGCCAGTATCAGCATGCACACCACGAAGGTCTTCTTCAACAATATTTTGAAGGATGGTTTTACCATAATTACAGGTCGCCCAATTGGGGTCTTACTATTATTTCTTCAACACAGGCAGCAACAGATAACTGGCTTGCTGCAAATACCAGGCTTGCAATATCGTTCGCTTCCATTATCCTGTCGGGATCCACGCCGCTTCCGGCCCAGGAATCCGTAAAAACCGCGCCAGGGTAAACGGTGGTAACCTTGATATTATAGGTTTTCATTTCTTCGCGAAGGTTCCTGGAAAAACCTGCCAGTGCAAATTTGCTGATACTGTAAGCTCCCCCGTTTGGATAGGGCCCGAGGGAAGCAATGGAACAGATATTAAAGATATGACCGCTTTTTTTTCCCATCATCACCGGAAGCAGCTGGCGGGTAAAATGATAGGCACTATAAAGATTGATACCCATCAACGTTTCCAATGATCCATCAGGTTCGTTATGAATGGAACCTGGGTAATAGGTACCTGCATTGTTCACCAGCACGTCTATGGTGTCCACCGCTTTTATGATGGCATCAGCGGTTTCAATGCATTTGGCCTTATCAGCGAGGTCAGCAGCAAACACCCTTACACTGCAGTTGGGAAAGTTCTGCCTGAATTCTTCGGCGGTAGCTTCCAGCGTACCTTGATTCCTGGCTACCAGTACCAGGTTGTACCCAGCCCCGGCAAATATATTTGCAATAGCTTTTCCCATCCCGCGCGATGCGCCTGTTATGACAAGGTTCATATAAATAATTTTTTTGATCGAAAGGTTCCGTCGAACTTTGTGGACCTTACAAATCTAAGCCACAAAAGTTCTGAAGGAAATGAAATATAAGCACCTGTTTTTCGATCTCGATCATACATTATGGGATTTTGATGCCAATGCAAGACTCACCCTCCAGGAACTTTACCAGTCGATGAACCTTCTCACAGCGGGTGTTCATGATTTCGATCTTTTTCATTCCAGCTACCTGGTACACAATGAAAAGCTTTGGGCAAAGTACAGGAACGGGTATATAAAAGTAGATGAACTGAGATGGAAAAGAATGTGGCTTACGCTGCTGGATTTCAAGATCGGGAATGAACAACTGGCCAGGGAAATGGGAACCCGCTTTCTCGACCTTCTTCCAACAAGAAAGCTTTTATTCCCTCATACACTTGAGCTGCTGGATTACCTGGCAGAAAAAAATTATCAACTGCATATCATCACCAACGGCTTTGAAGCCACGCAGCACAGCAAATTGAAATCATCCGGGCTGCACAAATATTTCCGTGAAGTAATCACTTCAGAAGGATCCAACAGTTTAAAACCCAAAAAGGAGATCTTCGAATATGCATTGAAAAGAAGCGGGGCTTCCTGCGCGGAAAGCATCATGATCGGTGACAGTATTGAAGTGGACATCATGGGTGCCATGAATGCAGGCATCGACCAGGTTTTCGTAAACCATATCAATGCAGAAACCGATTTTGTTCCTACTTATACGGTAAGATCATTAAGAGAACTGCAGGAAATTTTATAAAAGGCTTTGAACAGGAGAGAACTGCAGGAAATTTTGCAACAGGCTTTCACCACCAGAGTACTGC
>JAEWIW010000190.1 GCA_023386855.1 Bacteroidota bacterium
ACCAGGGTGCACAGATCTTCGAGATCATTGGTCTTAATAAAACAGTAGTTGATAAATTTTTTACCGGCACTGTTTCAAGGATCGAAGGTATGGGCCTTGATGAAATTGCAAAGGAAAGTCTTGCAAAGCATCATTTTGCTTTCAGCAGCAAGGATATACCGGTCGACAGGCTTCCTGTTGGAGGTGTTTACCAGTGGAAAAGAAAAGGTGAATTCCATCTTTTCAATCCGCAAACGATTCATGCTCTACAGCATGCAACAAGAACAAATGATTATAGCGTATTCAAAAAATATTCAAAGCTGGTTAATGAGCAGGGAGAAAAAGCCTGCACATTAAGAAGCCTCTTCGATTTCAAAAGAAATCGTCCTTCCATTCCTATTGAAGAAGTGGAACCTGCGGAAAATATCTATAAAAGATTTGCAACCGGCGCTATGTCGTTCGGTTCCATTTCATGGGAAGCGCACACCACGCTGGCCATTGCGATGAACAGGCTAGGCGGTAAGAGTAATACGGGAGAAGGAGGTGAAGATGAAAGAAGGTATGAGCAATTGCCTAATGGTGATAGCATGAGAAGTGCCATCAAGCAGGTTGCCTCGGCACGCTTCGGTGTTACCAGTTATTATCTTTCAGAAGCAGATGAATTGCAGATCAAGATGGCGCAGGGCGCCAAGCCTGGAGAAGGCGGACAATTGCCCGGTCATAAAGTAGATGAATGGATTGGCAGAACAAGACATTCCACTCCTGGTGTTGGCTTGATATCACCTCCACCGCATCACGATATTTATTCTATCGAAGATCTTGCACAATTGATCTTTGATTTGAAGAATGCCAACAGGAAAGCAAGGATCAATGTTAAGCTGGTATCGAAAGCGGGCGTGGGAACTATTGCAGCAGGAGTTACAAAAGCAAAAGCTGATGTTGTACTCATTGCAGGATTTGATGGAGGAACAGGTGCATCACCGATCAGTTCCATCAAACATGCAGGATTGCCATGGGAACTTGGATTGGCAGAAACACACCAGACACTGGTAAAAAATAAATTGAGAAGCAGGGTAGTGGTGCAGGCCGATGGCCAGATGAAAACAGGAAGGGATATCGCGATAGCAGCATTGCTTGGAGCAGAAGAATGGGGTGTGGCCACTGCAGCATTGATCGTTGAAGGCTGCATCATGATGCGTAAGTGTCATATGAACACTTGTCCAGTTGGCGTTGCGACCCAGGATCCGGAATTAAGAAAAAGATTTACAGGTGATCCTGATCACGTGGTAAATTTCTTCAGGTTCATTACCCAGGAACTGCGCGAGATCATGGCAGAGTTAGGTTTCAGAACGGTGAATGAAATGATCGGCCAGGTCGATTACCTCCAGATGAGAGAAGGAATCAGGCATTGGAAATATAGTAAGCTCGATCTTTCACCGGTATTGTATAAAGAACCTGCATCATTATATACCGGCCTTTACAAAATGGAAGAACAGGATCATGCATTGGATGGTGTGCTCGACTGGCAGTTGCTTGAAGCAGCTAAACCGGCACTTGAAAAGCAACAGGCTGTTAAAGCATCCTTCCCCATCAGGAATACCGACAGGACCGTGGGAACTATCCTTTCAAATGAGATCACCAAAAAGTATAAAGCCGAAGGTCTTCCTGATGATACCATACATTTCAAATTCACCGGTACGGCAGGACAAAGTTTTGGTGCCTTTAATACAAAAGGTGTAAGCCTTGAACTTGAAGGTGATGCCAATGATTATTTTGGAAAGGGATTAAGTGGTGCAAGGCTAGTGATCTATCCTTCATCTAAGGCAAGCTTTATACCTGAAGAAAACAGCATCATTGGTAATGTTGCATTTTATGGCGCTACTTCCGGGTCGGCCTACATCAGGGGTAAAGCAGGTGAAAGATTCTGCGTAAGAAATTCCGGTGCAGAAGTGGTTGTTGAAGGTGTAGGTGATCATGGATGTGAATATATGACTGGTGGTAAGGTAGTGATCCTTGGTGCAACAGGCAGGAATTTCGCGGCCGGTATGAGTGGCGGTATCGCTTATGTATACGATGTGAAAGGTGTTTTCAGCCAGATGTGTAATACGGAAATGGTTGACCTTGATCCTGTACAACATGAGGATGCTGAATCTCTACATGCAATGATCAGCGCTCACTTTGACTATACCAATAGTGCAGTGGCCAGATTTGTGCTTGATGATTTTGATAACCAGTTGAAAAATTTCGTGAAAGTGTTTCCAAAAGATTATAAGAAGGCATTGCTTACAAAATCAGCTGCAGGTGTGCTTGCAGAAAAGAAATAAAAGGAAACACCTGAAGTAAACTAACCAAATAAAAACAGAAAACAAATTAATCATATGGGTAAGCCAACAGGATTTCTTGAATATACCAGGGAGCTTCCATCAAAGCGCCCGGTAAGTGAAAGGATCCATGATTATAATGAATTTATTCAACGCTATGATCAGCCTTCCTTACAAAAGCAGGCTGCGAGGTGTATGAATTGTGGTGTTCCTTTTTGCCATAGTGGCTGTCCCTTAGGTAATATCATTCCGGAATTCAACGATGCCGTGTATCGCCAGCGTTGGGAAGAAGCCTATAATATTCTTGTTTCAACAAATAATTTTCCTGAATTCACCGGGAGGATTTGTCCGGCTCCATGTGAATCGGCCTGCGTGCTGGGTATAAACCAGCCACCGGTAACCATTGAAGAAATAGAAAAGCATATCATCGAGATCGCTTTTGAAAAGGGATTCGTCAAGGCTCGGAAACCCGCCACCCGTACCGGTAAAAAGATTGCCGTTATAGGCTCGGGACCTGCGGGGCTTGCCGCAGCCGCACAACTGAACCAGGCCGGGCATTCGGTTACTGTTTTTGAAAGAGAGGACGAGATCGGGGGATTACTTCGATATGGCATTCCTGATTTCAAGCTTGAAAAATGGGTGATCGACAGAAGGGTGAACCTGCTGGAGGAAGAGGGAGTGGTATTCAAAACGAATG
>JAEWIW010000234.1 GCA_023386855.1 Bacteroidota bacterium
CTACTTTCTTCCCCTCTTTTCATCGGGGTGGCAAAGGTAAGTCGCTTCCGTATTTCAACCAAATTTATCAGGAGTTTTTTTTGACCTTTTTTCATCCAAAATCAACCCCATAAAATTCAGAGAACTAACTTGTTTTTTTAGTCGGACTGCAAATATAAGAAGAGATTTTATTCTACTTCCTGACTTCACAATTTAATTTCACACGCTAAGTAATTTTGTGTAAAAAACCTTCGAAGAACTTCCCGTTTTTCATCAACGGGCGGCGAAGATAAGAGGCTCTTAATTACTGGCAAAATTTATTTTCAAAACATTTCCAATTCTCAAGTTTTATAAAGCATTTCGCTTCATGTTTACCTACCTGTCTGCCTTTTAAAGAGCACCGTTTTTTCAAACGGGATGCGAAGATATGCGCCAACAGTTTACCAGCAAAATAAAACTCAATTTTCCTTCAAATTATTTTCAAAATAACCTTCTGGAAACCCAACTTCCATCAAACATAATCCCTTACCCGGTACGGCGAAATTGGCCCTGCTACTGTCTTTCATCAATATCACCTGCCTGAATTCATCTACACTGATCTTTCCTCTTCCCACTTGCAACATTGTTCCAACCAATCCTCTAACCATTCCTCTAAGGAACCTGTTTGCCTTTACATTATACTTGTAAACACCCTTCTCATCATGCCAATGGCTTTCAAGTATATTGCAGAAAAAGTTATTGACCTGCGTATTCCTTTTTGAAAAACTACTATAGTCATTTCTTCCCAGTAAAACACCTGCTGCGGCCTGCATGTTTTCCAGGTTCAACCGGTAAGGAAAGTAATATCCATCTTCTTCCATAAATGGATCCTTCTCACTATATACTGTATATAGATATTTCCTTGATACCGCATCAAATCGGCAATGCGCTCCCTCATGCATTTTTCGCAAATGCTTTACTGCAATTGAAGGTGGTAAAATGGCATTAAGATTATACAGTTTTGCCATCGGTATCTCCAATGCAGAATCAAAATGAAAATAGTTCTGCCGGCTGTGCACCCCCGAGTCGGTCCTTGATGAGCCGGTTAACCCGATTTTTTCCTGGAACAGGATCTTCATCGCCGATTCCAGTTCCGACTGTATTGTAACAGCATTATCCTGGACCTGGAAACCGGCGTATCCTTTTCCTTTATAACATACTTCAATAAAATATCGGTTCATATCAGGTGTTTGAACTACATCCTTACCAGCGCTTTGAACCGGTTGATATAGTAGGGATCGGAGAATAGATCCACCAGTGATTTAAAATTACCCGAATCGGAAACGAATGGATAAGCAGCATCAAGAAATGCGTATTTGGCTCCCTCTGTATTAAATAATTCGGTCAAAGCCTTTACCTGCTTCGTGCTGAAGCACCTGGTGCGAAAAACCTTTTTAGCAGCAAGAATTCTTTCATCGTCATCATCCTGCTTTAGTAAACTGATCCTCAGCCGGTCAAGATCCTGGTCGTCCGCGAACTTCGTACAATCCGAATTCATCAACACGATACCAGGCTTTTCCTTTTCAACAGTATCAGTAACTGCGGCAACAGTATCAGTTGTATCCTGGATGCTCCCGCTATTTGTCGCCAAATCTTCTTCCTTATCGAACGGCTCCTTCATGATCACTACATTAATAGTGTCGGCAGCAGGCCCTGAACCATCCAGGTAATAAAGCGTTTTCTTCTCCGGCCCTGTTCTTTCATTTAATAATATAATGGAAGGGGAAACCGGCGAATTCTCTTTTTCTTTTATAGTTATAGCCACCGATGTATCTGCTTTTTCCTGGCTTACCGCAATTGAACCTGTTATATCCCCGGATGCAATGTTTCTTGTTCCATTATTTCCACCCGAAACCACTGCAACGGCTACGGAATCAGGAGTGGTTTCACTGCCTGTTGAAACAGCTGAACCTTCAACTGGTGGATCCGGGGCGGCATTACTGTCTTTTACTTTTACTTGTTCACTTTCGCGGCTGGCAATAACCTCCGGCTCTTTTTTAGCTTCAGGTAATTCAGCCATTAAAACCAATGAATCATTTACCACACCAGCCATCAATACCGCGTAAGCGTCGGTACGACGAATAAAATTGCCTCCCCCGGTTACTGCTGCAGCAGGTGGATTAAGGGGGACAAGGGTTTCAGACTGTTGCCAGTCGTACAGGTTCACCTGGTTTCCTTTCACCATTTTTAATTCAAAACCCCGGTCCTTTCCTGTAAGAGCAATCCTGAAATCCTGTTCGGGAAACTTATTACGGGGAAATCCAATGGAAAAAGTATAGGTACTATCGCCCAGCCCTGGAATGACCAGGTGGCCAAATGAAGATGAAGAAATAGATTTATCTCCCATTCTTACATAAAAGGGTTGCCTGGCTTCAGACTCCAGGAATATAAAACGGGATTGCTGGGAGAAAGCCACCACATGCATTATCAACAAGAAAAAGGCGATCATCAAATACTTCATTCTGCTGAAGTTGGATTATGAGCAAATCTAACTATTTGACCCCTATGAGCCACCACTTATATATTTTTTCACAAATTATGATCCATGCTGAAGTTATCTTTAATGCCTTCAATGAAAAGACACATGAAAAAAAACCTTTTAGTTGCTACCGCGATGGCCATAAGCACGATTGGCTTTAGCCAGTCGCAGGTACATCCTTCACAGGACAGCTCCTGGGCGAAAATTTACCAGGAAACCCCAACAATTATTAATAACCTGGTTCATACCAAACTGAATGTAACCTTCGATTACTCCAAAGCATACATGAATGGCCAGGCCTGGATCACTTTAAAACCTCATTTTTATCCCACCGATTCATTAACGTTGGATGCAAAGGGAATGGACATCAAAAAGGTGGCCATGTTTAATGGCAAGAATGAATCAGCACTGAAATATGATTATGATGGAATGCTGTTAAAGATTGACCTGGGTAAAACCTATAACCGCAACCAACAGTACACCATTTATATTGATTATACTGCCAAGCCTAATGAATATACCGGTAAGGGAAGTGCTGCCATAACAGATGCCAAAGGTTTATACTTAATTAATCCTACCGGTGATGAAAAAGATAAGCCAACACAGATCTGGACCCAGGGTGAAACGGAAGCCACTTCAGTATGGTGCCCAACCATCGATAAGCCCAACCAGAAAACTACGCAGGAAATCAATATGACTGTTCCTGATAAGTATGTTACCCTTTCCAATGGAAAGCTGGTTGCACAAAAGAAGAACAGTAACGGCACACGCACTGATTCATGGAAAATGGATCAGCCCCATGCACCGTACTTATTCTTTATGGGAGTGGGTGACTATGCAGTGATCAAAGACAAGTATAAAGGAAAGGAAGTAAATTATTATGTAGAGAAGAAGTATGCGCCTGTAGCAAAAAAAATATTTGGATTAACCCCTGAGATGATGGGATTCTTTTCACGGATAACAGGTGTTGAATATCCATGGGTGAAATATTCACAGATTGTAGGCCGCGATTATGTTAGTGGCGCTATGGAAAATACTACGGCAACGCTTCACCAGGAAAGTGCACAGCAGGATGCACGACAGCTTGTTGATGGAAATGGATGGGAAGATGTGATCGCACATGAATTGTTTCACCAGTGGTTTGGAGATCTTGTAACCACTGAAAGCTGGAGTAACCTGACACTAAATGAGTCGTTCGCTAATTACAGTGAATATTTATGGCAGGAATATAAATATGGAAAAGATGCTGCTGATGCGCATAACTATTCCGATATGCAGGGATACATTTTCAGCCAGAGTGATAACAAGGATCTTGTTCGCTTTAATTATGATGATAAGGAAGCCATGTTTGATGCAGTAAGCTATAACAAAGGTGGAAGAATTCTTCATATGCTTCGTACCTATGTTGGCGACAGTGCTTTCTTTAAGGCACTCAACCTTTACCTCACTACAAACAAATACAAGGCAGCAGAGGCACATCATTTAAGACTTGCTTTCGAGGAAGTGACCGGGAAGGATATGAACTGGTTCTGGAATCAATGGTATTTTGGTGCAGGACATCCAAAGCTTGATATCAACTATAGTTATGATGATGCTTCCAAAAAAGCCATGGTTGTGGTTAAGCAGACACAAGCCTCGGGAAAGATCTTCAAACTTCCTGTTGCCATTGATGTTTATCATGGAGAGAAAAAAGAAAGATACAATGTAACCGCATGGAAGCCTGTAGATACTTTCTATTTTCCATCTGCTTCACAACCCGACCTGGTAAACTTTGATGCCAATAAAACGCTTCTTGCAGAGAAGAAAGAGAATAAGTCGCTCGACAATTATATCCACCAGTATAAATATGCCGGCAATTACCTCGACAGAAGAGAAGCTGTGGATTATGCATCAAAACACCAGTCGGAGGATAAAGCTGCACAACTAATGTTGACCGCAATAAATGATCCTTATGCTGGTCTTAGAAACCTTGCCATTACAAAACTGGATTTGAAGAATGAGCAGGTAAAAAAACAGGCTGAGCCATTACTTGTATCGTTGGCAAAAAATGAAAAAAGGACTGCTGTAAAAGCTGCTGCTATTGGATTGCTTGCTGGGTATGACACCCCCGAATACAAAAGCATTATCGAAAAAGCAGTGAATGATTCATCTTATACTGTTGCAGGCACTGCACTTGAAGCACTCTCGAAGATGGACAGTGCTGAAGCATTCCGGCTGGCGAAAACTTTATCAAATCAACCTGCAAAAGGGAAGCTGGTAGAATCGATCACAAAAGTGATGATCAATTCAGGTGATCCTGAAGGATTTCCTATTATCGCCAAAGCCTTTTCTGATATGCCATTATCACAGGCTAAGTTCAACCTCGTAGCACCATTGACGGAAATGCTGGCCAGGACCAATGATACCGAGCAATTTAAGAAAGGGGTTGACCTGATCGTTGAATTCAGGAACGATATTCCTGAACAATATGGCATCACTCCAGTGATCAATAATTTCCTGAAGAATATTATTAAGAAAAAGGAAGCGAGTTTGAATACTTCTTCCAATAAATCAGCCTTGCAGGAGCAGATCGATTATATTAACAAGCAGGTTGGTGATATACAGAAAGGATTTTAAGAAGTGATTAGTGACTAGTGGTTAGTGATTAGTTGAAAAGAACAGGGGACTGCAGGAAGGGACCGGGGCCGCAAGAAAGGACCGGGGTTCGTGGACCGGGGACCGGCAAGAAGGGACCGGGGTCCGTGGACCGGGGACCGGGAAAAACCAAGTGCTGGTATACCTTACACATCCCGGTAATTTTTGGAACTGCACTTTTCACAGTAATTTGAAAAGATTATTTTCAAAACAGCAATAAATAAAAATGGAGTATGAGTGTTAAAACCCGTACTCCATTTTTTATTAATCAGGACTTTTATGCAAACCGGTGTTTAGGTTTATCAACTAATCACTAATCACTAATCACTAATCACTGATCACTACCAGCTACCGCTGGCTCCGCCACCGCCTCCACTTCCGCCTCCGAAGCCACCAAAACCACCACCACCAAAGCCTCCGCCCCCACGGCCGCCGAAGCCGCCAAAACCACCGCCTCCGAATCCACCGGGGAAGAAAACTGGTCCGAATCCACGATATCCTCTCCGGCTCATGAAGCCACCACCTCCTCTCCTGTTAATATTGCTCAGGATAATGATGATGATAAGAATGATTATGATTGTACCTATTCCTGGCCTTTTTGATCCCGAGTTTCTTTTATTATATCCTTCCGGCGCTTTATATTCTCCGGCTGCAGCAAGAATTATGGATTCAACTGCTTTGTCAAATCCTTCATAATAATTGTTCTGTCGGAAAGCCGGGGTAATATCATTACGGATGATCTGGCTGGCAGTGATATCAGGGATAGCTCCTTCAAGTCCATAACCCGTTTCGATGCGGACCTGGCGATCTTCAATCGCTGCAAGAATCACTACTCCATTATTCGTCTGCTTATTCCCTACCCCCCAGTCTCTTAATATCTTCAACGCATACTCTTCAATGGGATATCCATTAAGCGTTTTGATGGTTACGATAGTTACCTGGTTGGAAGTACTGTCATCGTATGCTACCAGCTTATTTTCCAACTGCTGCTCTTCTTCGGGAGAAAGCACATTGGCAAAATCATTAACCAGCTTTGGTGGCTGGGGCCTTGCCGGAATATCCTGTGCTCTTACATCCAGTTGAAGCAACAGGATTAATAGGAATAAACTACGTTTTATAAAACGAAAGAAATTTTTCATCTTTTGCAGATCAGTTTCCAAATACAATGTCATCGGGCAGTTCATTTTTATCCTTGTCATTCAAATACGGAAACTGATCAGATAGTACCTGCCCAATATCCTTAATCACCTGGGATAGCGCCTCAACAAAATGATTTTCCCTGAAATGCCTGCTCATGATCTCTACTTCATTTTGCCAGAATTCCGTGCCCAACCGCTCGTAGATTCCCTTATCGCCATAAATGGCAAACTGGTGATCCTTCATGGCGATGTAGATCAGCACACCATTCCTG
>JAEWIW010000384.1 GCA_023386855.1 Bacteroidota bacterium
GATGTGCTGGTTAAAGGAGGAGATTATACTGTTGAAAATATTGTCGGGGCAAACGAAGTGTTAGACAATGGCGGACGAGTGGTGATCAATTCAATTGTGGAAGGATTCAGTACTACAGGACTGGCAGGCAGGATCAGCAAGCTTTAGTTGTTCAGCCGAAAAATTTTCAGCGATAAACTTTATAGTAATGTTTTCAGCCTTGAATTTTAGCGATAATAATCCAGTCGTTAGTTAGCATAAACCGGCGGGTACATTCTCTCCACTTCTCTTACGATCAGTTCAATTTCTCGGTCTGCTTCACGGGCTTCGTAAGGCTGCTTGAGGCTGCTGCCGAAAACAAATGCCACAGTTTGCCAGAAGCGGGCAGTAAATCCTCCCTTGTATTCTTTTACGATATCATAGCAGTTATTGCCGGTCTGCCGGTTGATCAGCTTCATCAATACCTTTCCCTGGTAAACCGACAACTCGGTTAGCGGGTCGGCAAATTCTTTTTTTAGTTCTTTTTCCTTGGATTTGATATAGCGCTTTCGCTGGTCATTATCGGGCATATGCGCCAATTGCCTGTTCATTTCATTCATTATTGCGCCAGCCTTGCGTGCATAAGGATAAGTAACATATACGGCATTGCGCAACCTTGTCCAGGCCTGTTTCTTTTTCAATAAATGCTTTGGATAGCGGGCCGATACATAATGCCAGGCCAGGTTATTACCTGGTATCCATTCATTACCCATGATCATGGCGGGAACAGGAATGGTATCGTTGGGTCCCAGCTCAGGCATGGGAATGGCACTGGAGTCAAGGGTTTGCGCCTTCAGAGCTGAAGACATCCCGAGCAACAGGAGTAACAACCATTGATGTATGACAAGGCGGGGTTTCATAATTGAATAAGGGTCTAATTAACGATTCCCCTGAATCAAAATTGTAACCCTTTTCAGCAGTTAATTTTCAATAAATATAACTATTTAGCCGAAAGACTACTCATCAGCTTAACCCTTCTTACGATCGTCATTACAAAGCCTACCATCATGATAATTACACCTACCCATACAAAGTTGATCATCGGGAATTGCAGCACTTTCAAAGCAATGAATGGTGCCAGCCTGGAGGATTCCTTGATACTGATCTCCAGCTTTTCACTGTCGACCACCCTTGAAAGCCCGATGGCAAGCCCCTGCGCAAATACCGTATCCAGTATATAATTGGATTTATTATCCTTTACGTAATAAACGGGCTTTGCAATATAACGGCTTCCATCAACGCTGGTCACCGTCAAATGTGCCATCAGCGCTGTATCACCTTGTTTAAAGGAATACCTTTCATCATTTGGATTCAGGGTTACTTTATCAAGGGTCATAAAACCAGAAGAAAAATACAGTGTATCACCAATCTTTGCAGGGTGGCTTCGGAATTTAGCGGTATCCTGCTCCTCCTCCATTTTATCGGCATAGCTGATATAGGAAAATATATCCTTATGAAGAAAATGCTTTGAGTCGGGATTATTGGAGAATCCTTCCTGGCCCTTGGTATTGCGGATCAGGTCGGGGTAAAGATCGAACTTTTCTTTACCATCTTTTTTCTCCATCTGGATATGGAAATACATGATCTTTCCATTTTCAGCAGTGGTATCCTTCACATAGGTAGCCCAGTATTTACCCATATCGGTTTTGACACCCTGGAAAAGGGTCATGTTTTCGAAACCTTTCTCCTTTGCTTCAGGACCGAAGTTCAACGGGTTTAAGCGGTTGATGGACAACACATCTTTATTCGCCGATGAAATAAGAATACCTACCAGCATCAGTCCAAACCCGATATGCGCAACCGATGCTCCCGCGGATTTAAGTTTACCATTCAACCCCGACCAGATATACCCTGCGTTGGCTACCACCGCGTAAACACCGGCAAATAGCGCAAGGTGAATGGCGGCAAGAAATCCAATACCAAATTTATCGTAATGTATATCTCCAAACAAGCTGATAGCCAGCGATATGATCACTGACAGGATGGTGGGGAAAAGAATCTTCCTGGTAAAATAGGATTTTGAAGTATCGCGGTATTTTAAAAACTGTGTAATGGCTGTGAGCACTCCCAGCACAATGGCCACAAAGATCTGGATGCGGTTATAGAAGAATTCAACTTCTTCACCTACCGTGAATTTGGATCCAAAGATCTTGTTGATCACAGGCAGCGAAGTAAACAGGATAATAAAAGCTGCTGAAAGGAACAGGATCAACGAACCGATAAACATCCAGAATTCGCGTGAATAGGAGCTTTCCTCCTTGGCGATAAAGGGAATATGTTTATACCTGCTGATGAATAAACCCAGCGATGGAAGCAGGAATACCAGCACAAATCCACGCAATTGCCAGTTCATATCCGCACCGGTAAAAGCATGAACGGATGTGTCCTGTAAATCGCCACTGCGGGTAAGATAAGTTGAATACAAAACCAGGATAAAACTGGAGATATAGAAGAAATAGGTAGGTCGAAGTGAATGCCCGGTGGCATTATAGATCACCTGGGTATGTATGCCCGCAACGAGTATCAGCCAGGGAACCAGGGATGCATTCTCTACAGGATCCCATGCCCAGTAGCCTCCAAAGTTCAGCGATTCATAAGCCCATTTTGCTCCCATCATGATACCCAGGCCAAGGATAGCTGCAGAAAACAGCGACCAGGGAAGGGATACTTTTGTCCAGGCACCATATTCTTTTTTCCATAGCCCTGCAATAGCAAAAGCAAAGGGAACAATAACGGAGGCAAAGCCCAGGAACAATACTGGCGGGTGAATCACCATCCAGTAATTCTGCAGTAACTGGTTCAGGCCATTTCCATCTTTTAATTTTGTAAGGTAGTCAGCGGCCTGGAAAATCGGCGCTTCCGGGAACATATGACGGGTCAGTAAAAATGGGTTAACCCCGATCTTTAATTCACCAATATGGATACCTAAGACCATGGTAGCCAGGCAAACCTGGGCGAAGCTGATCACCGTCATCACCGGAGCTTCCCATTTACGGGCCGTTTTGATCAAAACGAGACCCAGGATCCCATGCCAGATGGCCCAAAGCAGGAAGCTACCTTCCTGCCCTTCCCAGATACTGCTCAGCAGGTACTTGGGTCGAAGACTTATATCGGAATGGTTCCAGGCATAATAATATTCAAAAAGGTGGTTGGAAATAATGTAAAAAATAAGAACGAACACTGCTAATACTGATACCACATCGGTGATAAAAGCCGCACGGGCAAGCCTTTTCCAACCCGCTGCATCCTCAGCCAATTGAGCATTGGTAGCTTTCCAGTAGGAAATGGTTGCTATTATAGAAGAAACAAAAGATAGGTACAGGAAAAAATGCCCCAGTTGGCCAGGCAACAGGTGTTCACC
>JAEWIW010000084.1 GCA_023386855.1 Bacteroidota bacterium
ATTCAGGGTGTTGTGCAGGGTTGTATTCAAACTGGATAAAATCATTGCTGTAACCTCCGGCATATTCATTCTGGTATTTGGGTAACAAACCCACTCTTTCCACAGTAAGTGAAGTATTCAATTCCACTACCGGCGCAGTGTTGCGCTTTCCTTTCTTTGACGTGATCACCACCACTCCACCGGCCGCACGCTGCCCGAATATGGCTGTGGCAGGAGCGCCTTTCATTACCGTAAGGTCTTCAACATTATCCATATTGATCGCTGATGCATCAACAGGAGTTCCGTCAAGAACATACAGTGGGCCTTCGCCCTGCAAAGTATTCACTCCACGAATCCTGATATTGGGATTGCGGAAACCAATGGATGGAGTACCTACAATCTGCACCCCTGCAACCTTTCCTGATATTGCATTGGCAAGATTGGTTTCGCGGGCGATATTCAGTTTTTCACCCGAAACATTTTGTGCAGAATAAGCAATCGCTTTTTTATCTCTGCGAATATTGAATGCGGTTACTACAACTTCAGTTAACAGCCCGGTTTTTTCAACCGTAACCATATAATTATTCTCACTACCAACTGTTACATTAGCACCTCTGATTCCAACAGCCGATATCTGGAGAACATCGCCCTGGCTTGCCTGGATACTGAAAACCCCGTTTTCATCAGCTGTGACACCACGGCCGGAACCTTGTATCTTTACTGATGCAAACGGAACAGGGGCACCCGTTTGATCAACAACAGTTCCGGTCACAGTCCTGGCTTGTGAAAAGGCCATGAGCGAGAATAGCAGAAGCACAATCAATTGTGTCAGACGTTTTCTCATGTGACTATATTTTAGGTTATTGAAAACAGCATTAGTCACTGAACAAACAACCATATAGTTCAGGAACATGTCGGGTGGGGGAAATCATTAGACATACCGGATTATGCCATTGCTGCACTCAAATTAAAATCTTCTTAAATCTCCTGCTATTGTATTAATAATTGAAGCTGTATGTCTGAACGCCTGTTCGATTGAACCAGATCGGGCCCGGAGCCGGTTACCATTTCAAAAGGGAAGAATGATTGAGACCATTTGCACGACAACTGCAGTTGACGGTCCTTTATAAATTTACGTAACAATTCATGACCGGGTGCATACCTCAAGGCAAAATAATAACGGTACCCAGTTTCTGAAAAAAAAGGGACACTGAATCCATACTGAACATCATTTTCAAAAGCATAGATCCTCGCGTTAAAATCATCCACTTCAAAATATTGTATCCTGAAATTTCCTTTAAAGGGCTGTTTAATCCCTGCATTGAAGTGTGCTTCTGCAAAACAAAGAAAGCCGTTCGATAAAACATTTTTATCCTTATACCAGCGCTGCTCCATCCTGAACCTGAACAGCCATGGATCATTTTTTATTTCCATTCCAGCCCTGGCACTGTAATTCTCTATGTCCATCAATCCATGCGTATTACTCAGGTTATTATTGCTGTTTACCTGCCTGTATTCGCGCCTTATTCTCAGGGAAGCTTTTAAATTTTTTCGTGGCATCCATTGCAACAACAATGCAAAGGCAGATCCATGTGATGGCTGGTCCACCCTGTATTTGAGCCACGGAAAATAAAACAGGTCACTGTACCCTTCCATTGTAATTTTCTTCCACCTGGCCGCTATAGAAACATATATCCCGGTTTCATTATTCACAGAAGTATTTTGTGTAAATGACCGGGCATAGAGCGACTGGAACCGTGGCGATATCTTCCTGAATAGCACTGATGCATCAAGGTGCTTATGAAGACTTGCCACCAGCCCATGGAGCTGAGCAAAAGCAAACCTTTTATCCATTGCCATTTCTCCAAACAGGTGCAGGTTATGCCGGGTAATTGAATAGTTGATGCTATAGTTTCGCCAGTTATCATCATTGAGTGCAAATCGGTTGTATGGCTCCGGCTTTTTTACATAGGGTTCGGAAAAACGATAATCAACTGCATTGGCTCCAAGTTCAAGTTTTCCTATACTGAATTCATGATGCATACCCATAACGATTAAATGGGCTGATTTCCTTTGCTCCAGTTCTGATGCAGTTCTATGAAGACCAGAAGCAGGAAGAGACCTTATAGTATCTTCATCCATGCTGGCATCAATATTCCTGGTGGAAAAAAAGAAAACATGTTTGGTACGCTTTGTATTAAATGCTGTTGCCAGACCGCGATAAAAATTTATTTCACCCGATGAGGTATAGGGTTTAATGACAGTTCCATTCTTTTTGATATTCATCGCTCCTGATCCAACTCCAAAACCAAATCCCTGCCACTGGATCAAACCCTGTCCGAGATTAACCGTATAATCACCAAATATCAACCTGTTGCAAAACTTAAAAGGATCAGCAATGGAAACGTAAGCAGACTGGTGGTCGAACAAATTCAAACCGCCAGGCAAAACCTTTTCACCTGCATCTTTTTCCATAAGGAATCCATATTGTATCCGGTTACGGAAATTATACCTGTAACGGATCAGCAGTTTTGACTGGTCACCATTAAAGGCTTTATCCTTGCCTGAACTATCAGGTAATACACCAGCTTTTCTTTCCAGTGTATTCCCATACTTTACCAGCAGCATGTTTGAACCTTTCAGCCATTTTTCTTTCCATCCTTCCTGGCCCTGGACCGGTTGAAAACTGACCATTGGAATTATCTTCCTGATCAAATCCATGTCCCAACCTTCCACTGCCTGAAGTTCATATTTACTAATGATCTTACCGTAATAATGAATATGGTTCAACAGCGCTTTCGCCTGTTGTAAAGTCATGATGCCCGTTGATAACAATGCTTCTTCTGTTACATCATTAATGGCAATCCTGTTTACTCCTGGGTAAAGCAACATGGCCTCATCCTCTATTGATAATTCATCATCTCTTTCTGCCATCCATTCGAGCTGTTCCATTTCATCATCCCTCAATGCATTTTCGTTTTGGGCATACAGTATTAAACTGTTGCTCAACAGTACCATGAGAACCGTAAGCCTGCATGTCAAACCGCTCAATGAATATGAAAATAGAACCCTCATGGCGATTGAACTGTTGAGCCATTAGGAATACCATGATAAGACAAAGCAGTTGTTGCCATCGGGCCAAACACCTGCTGGTAGCGTATTGCAGCAGATAGTGAAAAGAACGACAACCTGTAGCTTATGGCCAGGTTAAGCGATTGAATATGGGAAATAAAAGAAGCCTGGATACTGCATTGCTTCAAAGGCCGGTAATAAAGCTGCACTTCCATCCAGGAAGGAATACCTTTGATTTTTTTCCATATTCCACCTGCTTCCACTTCTTCCGAAACCTTGTAGATAATTCCCATTGAATAGCTGACCGGTAAACCTGCTTTTTCATTCTGAACAGTACTTCCTATGCCCGCCACATCGGCAAAAAAGAATATGTCCTTCACCATTGGAAACAGGATATTCACTTCCATGCTGAAATTACCCGTAGATCCATACCCGCGTGTCGATTGTGAAAAATAAAAAGCCCTCGACCCAATGCATAATTCCCCCGCCTTTTTGGCCAAACCAATACTATAGGTTGATTGGTGAAAATCTTTATTACCGGCATCCATTATACCTGAAAAAAATACCATGCTTTTAAATGGAACCAGCAAGGCCGCACCGGCAGAGCGGACGTTCTTAACCTGCAATGGCTTGTCGATAAACAGTCCAGCCCTGAAATCATTATCCAGTGCAGCAAAAGAAGGGAATACCGACCTGGAAAATACGTCTGCGTTACCCGTTATAAGCGGAAAAGAAAATGGAGGTGCTATCCTCCCTGGCAGCCACAATTGTGCGCAGATCAGTTCCGGCCATAGCACCCACCATAAAAACCCCATCACACACATACTCTTTCTCACCATTCTAAATTACATCCGGCAATAGCCGGCTCCATGAGGAAAGCCTCATTTATAGATGCGATTAACACTGTTTTTAACCGATGATTTGGGATTGGACAATGGGTCGATTACCTTTGCGCCATGAATATTTTAGATGGCAACCTCGTATCCAGGCAAACACGGGAAGAACTGACCATAAAAGTGGGGCAGCTGATCGCTGAAGGGCGTAAGGTTCCGCATCTTGCCGCGATACTGGTAGGTTCGGATGGTGCCAGCGAAACCTATGTGGGTTCAAAGGTTAAAGCATGCAAGGAGATAGGCTATAAATCAACCCTGGTAAGGCTTGAAGAAAGTACCTCCGAACATGTTCTGCTTTCCCATATCGAAGAACTGAATGCAGATCCTGATGTGGATGGTATCCTTGTTCAATTGCCCTTACCCCGCCATATCAATGAACAGCAGGTTATCAACAGTATATATCCATCCAAAGATGTTGACGGGTTTCACCCGGTTAGTGCAGGGAATATGGTATTGAACCTCCCTGGCTTTCTTCCCGCAACTCCTCATGGCATTATGATGATGCTGGAACATTATAAAATTGATACAAAGGGTATGCATGCCGTGGTGATTGGCCGCAGCCATATTGTGGGACGCCCCATGAGCATCCTGCTCAGCAACAATACCCAACCGGGTAACTGCACGGTAACCATTTGTCATTCCCATACCAAAAACCTTAAGGAACTTTGCCTCCAGGCCGATATCATTGTTGCCGCGCTTGGAAGGCCGGAATTTGTTACTGCTGATATGGTTAAGGAAGGAGCGATCATCATCGATGTGGGCATTTCAAGGGTTAGTGATCCTTCAAAGAAAAGAGGCTATGCGCTAAAAGGTGATGTGAAGTTTGATGAAGTGGCTCCTAAGTGCAGCTATATCACACCCGTTCCGGGTGGTGTTGGTCCCATGACCATTGCCGCGTTGATGAAGAATACATACCAGGCTTGCGTTGAAAATAATTAATTGAAGAACCGCGGATGGAAAGGATTGTCGAAGATATTGATGTGAAATACCCTGTGATGGAAGCATTCTATACCTTGCAGGGAGAAGGATTCCACCAGGGGAAAGCCGCTTATTTTATCCGTCTTGGAGGTTGTGATGTGGGCTGTGTTTGGTGCGATGTAAAAGATAGCTGGGATGGCGGTAAACACCCGCTGGTGCCCGTTGATACAATTGTTTCTAAAGCTTCGGAAAACCCTGGCAGGCTTGCAGTAGTGACCGGCGGAGAGCCACTGATGCATAACTGCGCGCCTCTTACGGATGCACTACACCAGGCAGGTTTTCAAACCAATATTGAAACCTCCGGGTCCTCCCCGCTTTCCGGTACCTGGGACTGGATCTGCCTTTCCCCTAAAAAATTCAAGGCACCGCTGCCCGGAATACTTCCCTTTGCCAATGAACTGAAAGTAGTGGTATTTCACCGCTCCGATTTTGACTGGGCCGAGAAATATGCTTCACAGGTTTCCCCTTCCTGCAAACTATACCTGCAGCCCGAATGGGATAAGGCCGCTTCCATGACCCCGCTGATCATCGATTATATAAAGGCCCATCCAAAATGGGAACTATCTATCCAGATGCATAAATACATCAATGTTCCCTAGGGATATTCAAACATTTTAGCCTCTTTTGAACCTTCCAGCCCT
>JAEWIW010000424.1 GCA_023386855.1 Bacteroidota bacterium
CTACTTGCCAGGGCAAGTACAACCACCCCAAGCAAAAGCGTGCTCGCCAGCGTTTTTTTGATCATGTGGTTTGGTTTTAGCGTAAAGTTTTTATACATCGAAACAAAGATAGTAAATTTTTTAGGAATGTTTTAACCGTTTATCCATTTATTATTAACATATAAAACTCCATAAACGTTGCATTTCCATAAAAGAATTTCAAATAATTTTCATTAATCCTTAAGCCTCACCGTTGTTTATATGGTATGGCTTAAAATTTTATCAATTAATTACAGGTGAATTGAAGCCGGGGTTGCCTAACTTCCCGACTTTATGATAGGATTTCCGGCTTTAGTAATAGGATTCCCTGGCTTTATGATGGGTTTCCTAATAAATGATGGGGAAAAACCGTGAATAGTTTGGTTTGACAAAGAACGCGGAATGGCCTATTTTACATAAACCTTTAGAAATGAAAGATAATCCCTTCAGGCAGGACAAGGAAGAACTCAGAGAATTGGTAAGGCAGTTTCAAAACCTTAAAGCAGGAAGAAGTCATACCTTTCTTGATGAAGAAGCTTTTGAAAAGATCATTGATCATTTTGATGAAAGTGAAGAACTGAACCAGGCACTGGAAGCAGCAGAAATGGCAGTGGAGCAATTTCCATTTTCTTCCATGCTGTTGATCAAGAAAGCTGATATTCTCCTGGCCACCCGCCAGTATGCCAGGGCGCTGGAAATCCTGCAGCACGCTGAATTGCTCGATAGTAACGATATTAATCTTTATATTCTTAAAACAGATGCTTTGCTGGCTCTTGACCAGCCGGAAAAGGCAGTGGAATTGTTAGAAAATGCATTGCAGCTTTTTGAAGGACAGGAGCGAATCGAAATGTTATTTGAACTTGCTGATGTTTATGATGATTACGAGGAGTTTGACAAGATCTTTGATTGCCTTAAACTGATTCTCGAGCAGGAGCCTACCAATGAAGAGGCTTTGTATAAAATATGTTTCTGGACCGACTTTACCGGTAGAAACGAGGAAAGTATTCGCCTTCACCAGTGGATCATTGACGAATTTCCCTATAATGAACTGGCATGGTTCAACCTTGGAGCTGCCTTCCAGGGATTAAAGTTGTATGAAAAATCTATTGATGCATACATGTATGCGGTAACCATTGATGAGAAATTCGATTATGCCTACAGGAATATGGGTGATGCCTACATCCGTCTTCGGAAGTTTAAAGATGCCATAGAAGCGCTTGAAAGAGTGCTCGAGCTTTCCCGGCCCGAAGATGTTATCTATGAAGCGATAGGCCATTGTTACGACAGGATGAAGAACTTTGCCCAAGCAAGATTTTATTACCGCAAAGCATCGCATCTCAACCAGGAGGATAGCAAACTCTATTATAAGATAGCCTGCACTTATATGAATGAAGGGCAGTGGTCAATGGCTATCAAGCAACTTGAATTGGCCATGCAACTGCACCGCTCCCAACCGGAGTACAACCTGGCAATGGGTGAATGTAAAATGCAGCTAGGAGAGTTTCGTGAGGCCATAAATTATTTTTCTGCGGTAGTAAGGCAACGACCAAAAAATACTTCAAGTTGGGAATCCCTGATCCGCTGTCTTTATGCAGGAAGCTTTTTCAGTGAAGCCATGGAACAGGTTAAAGTTGCCATGAACTATACTGATAATAAACCAGTGTTCCTTTATTATAAGAGTGCAATTCTTTTTGGAATGAGGCGTTCGAAAGAAGCATTGATCCAGCTGGAAAAAGCTCTGGTACTCGCTCCCAGGATGCTGAAGAAATTTATTGGGTTAAATCCGGCGCTTTTGCAGCGCCAGCCTGTAGCCGACCTTGTGGCCAAATACAAAAAGAGTAAATCCGGTTAGTACTGTATAATTAAACCGTTTCGTGGTGATCGGTATCACCGTTGAATTAGATTTAGTTCCCTATTTTTGCGCGGCTTTATTTTACAGTACCTAAACTTGTTCTAATGAATTTCAACCTCTCTCAGATCCCTGAAAGAATACATAAACCCAGGACCTATGGCATAACAATGATCATGGATAAAGGTTTGAGCATTCCGGAAGTGCATAATTTCCTGAGTGTTTCTGGTCCTCATGTTGATATTGTAAAACTGGGCTTTGGAACTTCTTTTGTTACCCCGAAACTGCGTGAAAAGATTGAAGTGTACAGGTCGTATGATATTCCCGTTTATTTTGGAGGCACCCTGTTTGAAGCCTTCCTGGTAAGAAATCAATTCCAGGATTATATTGATGTGGTTAAAGATTATGGCATTTCCTATATGGAAGTAAGTGATGGTTCAATTACCATTCCTCATACAGAAAAATGTGGCTATATCGAAAAACTTACAAAGTATGGAACGGTGCTGAGTGAAGTGGGTAGTAAGGATGCAGCGCATATCATTCCTCCCTATAAGTGGATAGAACTGATGAAAGCCGAACTGGAAGCCGGTTCCACCTATGTTATCGCTGAAGCGAGGGAAGCTGGAAATGTTGGTATCTATCGTGGAACCGGTGAAGTGAGGGAAGGACTCGTACAAGAGATCCTTACCCAGATCCCCGGAGAAAAAATCCTTTGGGAAGCACCACAAAAATCACAACAGCTATATTTTATTGAATTGCTGGGCTGCAATGTTAACCTGGGTAACATAGCTCCATCCGAAATGCTATCGCTTGAAGCTATGCGTATCGGTTTGCGTGGCGATACCTTCCATTTATTCCTGAACCAAGAAACTGCCAAATGAAAACATTTGGGTTGATAGGATTTCCGCTGAGTCATTCCTTTTCTCAAAAATATTTTACAGAGAAATTTAATAATTCAGGTATTGATGATATGCAATACCTGAATTTTCCTTTGGAGAATATCGGTGAGTTAAGGTCTTTGCTTTCGCAGCAGGAAAACCTATGCGGCCTTAATGTTACATTACCTTATAAAGAACAGGTGATCTCATACCTCGATAGTTGCAATGAGATCGTAAAGGAAATTGGTGCCTGCAATTGTATTAAAATCAAAGATGGGAAGCTGTATGGTTTTAATACCGATGTGGAAGGATTTATGATCCCCCTTCAAAAAAAACTTCGGCCTCATCATACCAGGGCACTTGTATTGGGAGAAGGAGGGGCTTCAAGGGCGGTTACCTATGTTTTAAAGCAACTCGGCATTACCTACCTTACTGTCTCCAGGCGTGGACATGAAACCCCTGATACCATACAGTATTACCAATTGAATGACGAGATGATGGAAGAATTTTCTCTTATCGTCAATACCACCCCGCTGGGGATGTATCCGAATATTGAACAGGCTCCACAGATTCCATATGATGCATTAACACCAAGGCATTATCTTTTCGACCTGGTGTATAATCCTGCTAAAACGCTTTTTCTTTCTTTGGGAGAAGAAAAAGGTGCATTAATAGAAAATGGAATGGATATGCTAAGCCTGCAGGCAGAAGCATCATGGCGTATCTGGAACGATGAGCGTATTTAAATGCATTCTTAAAGAGCATTCCCATTTAATTTTTCCAGGGCATCTGCAGGTATCTTTACTATTTTTTTCGCGGAATAATCAAAACAGATCATACCTGTTTTAGCATAGGCAACCGGTATCATCACATCACCAGTTTTTTTTTCCAGCTTATACACGATGTCAAAACCAATGCTGGAAAATTCTGTTGCCATGGCGGAAGCCAGGAGGCTTTCACCATAAAATACTTCAGCCTTAAATTCAATGGCAACATCAGACATAATAAGACCCTTACCTGCAAATTCAAGTTCTTTCAATCCTTTCGATAACAGGTACTGGACCCTGAGTTCATGAATAATACTCAGTATGGTATCATTGCCCATATGACCGCCATAATTAAGGTCGGTGATCCTTACAGGAATAGTGGTAGTAAAATCAAATTGAAAAGGTAGATCTATTTTTATCCTTGCCATAGCAGGCAAGATAAGTAATGATGCTGAAGCAAAGTTGATGTTTGCTATTGTTCCATCAACAGTTCTTTCAGTTCAAGTATATCCATATAATTCCCTGAGGCAGGAATAAAAGTAGTTTCCTGCAATAATGCTTTTTTCCAATTTTCGAACTTGGTATTCCATACAGCTTCATCATGTGCTCTTTGCGAATTGCCGTATAATTTATCAAGAAGACCCATAAACTTCGCTGAGATCTTTGTTTTAGCCCCGTTAGGCGAGGTCACAGTGATATATTGTTCATTAGGATCAAGGATCAGTTCAGGGTCAGAAATGATATTCCCCGATTCATCGGTGATAAGTGGAGCAACCACCCGGATGGTTTCCTCTTCATTGTCCTGCAGGTATTCATTCGCATTGATGATCCTGGCTTTAGGCCCGCTATTCTGCCTTATGTTTCGGTAGCGGCGACGAATATTTGATGATCTTTCTTCGGAAGACTGGTTGGCAGCGAGAATCATTTTATCACCAGTTGAAGGTTTGTCCTTGACAAGGGTTTCAGGGCTTACCATCGAAGGATTGGGAACAGTAGTCAGGGTAGTGGCGGTAGTATTTTTTGGGTTATTGAAGAAAAGAAAAAAAGTGCCCAGGCCTACAATGGCCAGTATAGCGGCAGCAGTGGCTAATCTTTTCCATGGAAAACTCACTATTTTGCCTGGAGCGGAGGAGGCGTTGACAGGAGAAACAGTAGCAGGAGAAGCGTAACCAGGGGAAGCCACCAATGGAGAAGCAATTTCATTATCCAGTGCTGATGCGATCCTGTCCCATACCATCACGGGAGGTTCTACTTCATATGCAGAAAATTTGAGGGAAATTGATTTTTCAACCTGGATCTCCCGGTCGAGCCTTGCCTCAATGGCATCCCAGGTACCTTTAGGAGGTTCAATTTCTGACTGCTGAAATCTTTTTTGTAATCTGTCATCCATTTTTCTGCTTATTATAGGCTTTCTGCGTATCGCTTAAATATTGGGTTACTTTTTTCTGCAGTATCCCTTTGGCCCTTGCCAGCTGCGATTTACTGGTTCCTTCACTGATGTTAAGCATTTCGCCTATTTCGCGGTGTGAATAGCCTTCGATCACATACAGGTTGAAAACTGTACGGTACCCTGGAGAAAGATCCTGGATAAGGTTAATGATATCCTTCTCTGCAAGGGTATCGATGGCTGAAATATCATGATCTTCGATAGTGCTTTCCTCCTTATCACTAACAGTGGATAATTTGGCAGCTTTTCTTCGATAATGTTCAATGGAAGAATTAATAAAAACTCTTCTTACCCAGCCTTCAAAAGAACCTTCTGCCCGGAAGCGATGAAGATTTTTATAAACCTTGATAAATCCTTCCTGTAACAGATCCTGTGCATCATCGGCATTGTTTGCATATCTCAGGCATACCGCATACATTTTGGATGCGAACCTGTTGTATAATTCTTCCTGCATTTTCCTGTCACCCGCGATACATCCAGCTATTAAGTCGGATTCAGAAATTGTATGGTTGCTTATCTTCGACAAAATTTTTACCTGGTTTTTGAATGGTAGGTCTTTATGGTTTGACCAATTGTTGTTGCAAAAATAAAACCAGCTGTGAAGCCGCTTTCTGGCGATGGCTGAACCTGTTCTTTTCTTCCATATTCATTTCAGCAAAAGTCTTTTCTGCTCCTCCAGGAACAAAAACGGGGTCGTAACCAAACCCGAGGCTTCCCCTTTTTTCGGCCAGCAAGCGGCCCTCACATATTCCTTCAAACAGGTATTCTTTTCCCTCGTATTTTAAGCAGATCACCGTTCTGAACCTTGCCTTCCGGTTACCAGTGCTTTCCATCTCTTTAAGCAATTTTTCCGTATTCTTTTCTGCATTGGCATCCTCACCCGCAAAGCGTGCTGATCGAACTCCGGGGGCACCATCCAGTGCTTCAACTTCCAGCCCTGTATCCTCGCTAAAGCAGTTCTCACCAGTGATACGGTTTATGACCCTCGCTTTTTCACGCGCATTTTCTTCCAGTGTTTCAAATGGCTCGGGGACCTCCTGTTCAATGCCGGCCTCTTTGAGGGAAACCACTTTTAACAGGTGACCGATGGCCGCCTGTATCTCCTCTACTTTATGCTGGTTATTGGTTGCGAATATCAGCCTTGTCATATTTATAATCCGAACATTTGTTTTAGTGCTCCCCATAAACTGGTTTTAATACTCCTTGCGCTGGGTTTCTCGCCCAGCATCTCCTGGAGGCCAGGAGCAAAAAAGCAGGTCATGGATTGATATTGCTGAAGTTGGTAGGCAGCAGGTTGAAGGGGGCTTAACTTTTCTGTTTCAGTAACACCCAAAATGATCAGGCGCGATGGTGCCAGTTTTTCTTCCACAGTGGAAAGAGTAGTTCCCTGTTGAGCAAGGTTTACAATCGCTACATCTGCAAGGTTAAGCCCGCAGGCGGAAAGCATTTTGGAAAGCAGGTTCAGTTCATCGTCGGGAAGAAAGCCAATGCCGGGTTTTTCAACAATAATGGCAACTCCAGCAAGGTTTTTACCAAGAAATTTGAATCCCGATGCCTCGGCTCCAAGTTCTTTCTTTGTTGAATTTTTATTTTTACTGGGTTCACCTGCGCCCACCAGATTGTCCCTGTAAAGTTCCCTGATGGCCTCGGCAGGTAGTTGGATATCGTTTAAACTCATAAGCGACTTATTTCCGGGGCAGTTAATTTAATATTTCCTTCTTTGCCAGCCCGAAGTTTGTTTGTTTCTTTGTAAACCCAAAAAAAACTTCTTTTTGGGTGGTTCATCTTTTAAAAATACGAAAATGATAGCCGAGCAAAGTATCAAGGTTACCCGTGTCGAAAGAAGCAAATTACAGGATCTTTCGCTGGATCAGCTTCCCTTCGGAAAATATTTTACCGATCATATGCTGGAAGCGGATTATATCAATGGGGAATGGAAAAATGTGGAGATTAAGCCTTACCAGCCGCTGGTTCTGGATCCTTCCGTTGCGGCCATTCACTATGGGCAGACTATCTTTGAAGGCATTAAAGCGTATAAGGATGCGGATGGAAATGCTTTCATTTTCAGGCCAGCTGATAATTTTAAAAGATTTAACCAGTCGGCCGAAAGAATGCAGATGCCTGCTGTACCGGAAGAAATTTTTATTGAAGGCATGAGGAAGCTCATTGAGCTGGATAAGAACTGGATTCCTTCAAAGCCAGATCATAGCCTTTATATCCGTCCATTCATGTTTGCCACCGATGAAATGCTGGGTGTAAAGCCTTCAGATACCTATAAGTTCATGATCATTCTGAGCCCTACAGGGC
>JAEWIW010000053.1 GCA_023386855.1 Bacteroidota bacterium
TGAATTTGCAGAATATAAGGAAGCAGGATACAGTATGGGATTTGACTATGTTGAAAGTGGCCCGCTGGTGCGTTCTTCCTACCATAGTGAAAAGCATGTTATCCCCGGTTATGGAGTGGGAGAATGGAAACGGTTGAAAGGATTATAAGGGTTAATTATCTATAAAATAATCTTATGCGATTATACAACTGCATGCTGAAAGGCATGCTTTTTTATTTTTCAAATTTACTGGTAATATCTTCTTTCTTGCTGGCGCCAGCCAAAGGTTGGTCGCAACTGAACTGGAGAGATGTTGGTAATGAGTTTGGTGAATTGCCCCGGGGCATCAGGGTTTTTAAAACCACTGATTCACTTGCAGGGCGACCCTTCATTGCTTTCTATGCAGAAGTGGAATTAAAGGACAAATCACTCCTTTTTTCTACTGATACCACCAGGAGAAGAAGGATAACACCTTCCCGCTTTTATGAAAGAAATAATAAGCCCCCGGTTGTAGTGAATGGAACTTTTTTTTCATTTACCACGAATCAAAATCTCAATATCGTAGTGAACAGGGGCGACCTGTTATCCTATAATGTTGCATCAGCAAAAAGCAGGATAACCGGTGAATATTATTATCCTACTAGAAGTGCTATTGGCATCAGCCGGAAAAGAAAGGCTGATGTTGCGTGGCTGTTCACGGATACAGCAAACTTCAGGGCCTTTGCTTTTCAACAAGGACCGGTGCTGGCCAAAGGAAAAACACCGGATCCTTCCATTTATGATCTTAAGACACTTGATCCCTGGAAATACTGGAAGGTTCGCACTGCCATTGGGGGTGGACCGGTGCTGGTGCAGGCAGGAAAGATCAGGATCACCAACAAGGAAGAGCAGTTGTTTCTTGGAGGAGAAACCGATCTCCATCCCAGGACGGCGATGGGATATACCAATAAGGATAAACTTATCATACTGGTGGTGGAAGGAAGGAACCCAGGCATAGCCATGGGTGCAACACTGGAAGAACTGGCTGCCATCATGGTTTCACTGGGCTGCGAAGAAGCGGTTAACCTGGATGGAGGAGGAAGCAGTACAATGCTTGTCAATGGAAAGCCTACCATTAAACCTTCTGATAAGGAAGGTGAAAGACCGCTGCCTTCCGTGTTCATGGTAAATACAAAAAAGCCAAGGAAACGTTCAGCCAGTAAAAAATAAACTCAAATATTAAAGCCGCAAAAACCTGTGGGGGATGCATAAAAAAAGCTGCCCGAATGGACAGCCTTTTATATGTGTTCGAAAGAATTAACTACCTGCGTTACTATCCCATACCAGCGCACTGGCCCCAAGGATGGCGGCATCAGATTCCTTAAGATGGCTTACAAGGATCTTTACTTTATTCTGGAAGATCTGTAAAAGATTCTTTTCCATATGTTCCCTTGTGGGCTTAAGGATCAAATCACCAGATCTTGTTAATCCACCAAAAAGAATAATCGCTTCAGGGCTGGAGAACATGACGAAGTTGGCCAATGCCATACCAAGAACCTTACCGGTAAATTCGAAGATCTCCTTGGCCAGTTTATCGCCTTTGATTGCAGCAAGATAAACTTCCTTTGAATCGATCTTTTCTTTTGGTATCGCTCTTAATAAACTTTCTTCATCACTTTTTTCCAGGAACTCAAGGGCGGTTAACATTACTCCTGTGGCCGATGCATAACTTTCAAGTGATCCATATTTGCCCGTGCCTTCATGAAGACGGCCGTCGGGAATAATGATAGTATGACCCAGTTCACCTGCGAATCCATCATGGCCATAGATCAGTTTTCCATTAGCCACAATACCGCTTCCCACGCCGGTTCCAAGGGTGATCATGATAAAGTCCTTCATGCCCTTGGCAGCGCCATACATCATTTCACCAATAGCAGCCGCATTGGCATCATTGGTCAGTGTTACGGGAAGCTGGAATTTATCTTCAACCAGCTTGGCCAATGGAATGATCCCTTTCCAGGGAAGGTTTGGTGCATATTCAATGGTCCCTGTATAATAGTTACCATTAGGTGCGCCAAGGCCGATTCCTTTTATTCTTCCAGGTCCACCCGCTTTTTCTATCAGCGGGTAGAGACTCGCATATAAAGCATCAATGAACTCATAAATGGTTTCATGTCCTCTTGTTGAGGTTTCGCTCGAAAAAAGAATATTACCATTCCTGTCAACAATACCAAACTTAGTATTCGTTCCCCCGATATCAATGCCTATGGCAAGAGGCTGCAAAGAAATATTACTGTCCATTTATAATGCTTTGTCTTTTTTAATTAGTGACCACCACTGATCTGCTGGTCGAAATCGAGACCCTGTTTCCTGAGGATGGATCTTAATTTCAATGCAATCAATGCAAGTAATGCAAAACAGATTGCTGCAACGATATAAGAGTTGTGCATTCCGATCACGGGATTATCGCCAAGTGAACCCTGGAATGGAGGGATAACCGCACCTCCAAGGATCATCATGATCAGGAAGGCTGAACCCTGGCTGGTGTATTTGCCCAGTCCGCCAACGCCAAGCGAAAATATGCAAGGCCACATTACTGAACAAAACAAACCACCCGCCATAAAAGAATACACTGATATATACCCATTGGTAAATACCCCGATCAGCATTGCTGCCATTGCCAGTACTGCTACTGTAATAAGGGTCTTAACCGGCTTTTCCTGTCCATAGAAAAATGCTGCAATGGCAATTACGATCCAGACAGCATAGGGAAGAAGATCAGTAACATCGTTACCATTGATATAGTTGGCGCCAAGAATAACCGCGAATGCGATGAATGGCACTACGATAGTGGCGATAATTTTTCCCTGTTTGGAGAGATTGAATACACTGATGGCACCAGTCCACCTACCAATCATAAGACTACCCCAGTAAAGGGAAACATATTTAGAGATCATGCTTTCATCAAGACCTTCAGGACGAAGATATCCCGGGATCTTCAGCAAGGCGCCGAAGTTATTATCGATGGTTACTTCAACACCAACATAAATAAAGATACCAATCATACCATAGATCAGCTGCTCATATTTCATGGCACCCCAGCCGGTTTCATTTTTAACGGCACTGGAATTGGAATAAAAAAGAATTCCTATAACAGTAATGATGGTGGCAATGAGCAGGGTGAGCTTGGGAACATCAGTAAGCTGGCCTACAATGATGATGGCAATGATAACACCAGTCATGGCCAGCAGTGAAGCGGATGCCTTTGGTGCACCTTCAAACTTATCTTCCATTTTACCGGCGGGTAATTTGGATACTGCAAAAAAGATGGCTACCGCGGTGAATACACCTGCAACAATGAGATAAAGATTATTGATATTGGTTACGGTTACTTCTTTCACTTCAGTGCTGCCTACGGAACCAAAGAGGAAGAAGCTTACGATAATCGGCCCCAGTGTTGTACCTAAAGAGTTTACACCACCAGTAAGGTTAAGCCTGTGCGAACCTGTGGAAGGATCGCCCAATGAAATGGCAAATGGTTGGGCTGCTGTTTGCTGTAAGGAGAATCCAAGTGCAACAACAAAGAATGAACCCAGGATCGCACCAAAGGAGTTTGCATTAGCCGAAGGAATGATCAGCAAAGCACCGATAGTACTGATGACCAATCCATAGATAATTCCTTTTTTATATCCTATATGGTTAAGAATGTCGAACTTCAATACACTTGAAGCAAGGTAAAGGATGAGTGATCCAATAAAATAGGCGCCATAAAATGCAGAGCCTATCAATTGTGATTCGAATTGAGAAAGCTTGAAATGTTCTTTACAGAACGGGATGAAAATACTGTTTGAAGCAGCGATAAATCCCCAGAAAAAAAACACTAAGACCAGGGTTGCAAGGGCGCCCGTGTTCGTGGGCTGTTTGGGTTGATTCATAACCAGTGAATTGAATTTTTGAAGTGCTGAAAGTACCAACTATTTCGCATGCGAAAAATTTTTTCATGCCATGGTGATAGATAATTAATTCCTTACTAAATTCAGAGGTTAATTGATACAATGGAAATAATACACGTAAGCGCAGAATGTTACCCGGTTGCAAAGGCTGGTGGTCTTGGTGATGTAGTTGGTGCATTACCCAAATACCTTAACCAGGAAGGGCATAATGCAAAAGTGGTTATGCCTATGTATCGGACAAAGTTCTTATACCAGCATAAGTGGGATGTTGTACATAAGGGATATACCAATCTTGGTCACTGGTGGTTTGAATTCACCGTGATAAAGGAAAACACTGATGTGCTTGGATTTGAACTGTATCTTGTTGATATCAATGGTTTGCTCGACAGGGAGAAGGTTTATGGATATGCAGATGATGATGAAAGGTTCACTGCTTTCCAGATCAGTGTGCTCGACTGGATCAATTCATGGGATGTAAAACCTGATCTTATTCATGTGCATGATCATCATACAGGTCTTATTCCTTTCATGATGGCGAACTGTTTTAAATATCGCTCACTGGTTTCTGTTCCCACCGTGCTGACCATTCATAATGCGCAATACCAGGGCATCATGGGCTGGCAGAACAGTGTATTCATTCCTTCATGGGATCCCTGGAAGGGGGGCATGCTTGAATGGAATGATAATATCAATCCTCTTGCGAGTGCAATCAAATGTGCTGATATCGTTACTACGGTTAGTCCCAGTTACCTTGAAGAGCTTCGTTATATGAGCAACGGCCTTGAAGCGCTCTTTGAATATGAGAAAGGCAAATGCGTTGGTATAATTAATGGTATTGATCAGCATGTATGGGATCCGTCCACCGATACCTATATTGAAAATAAATTCAGCAGGAGTACCGTAGAAGCGGGCAAGGCAAAGAATAAAATGGAGCTGTGCGAAATGTTCCATCTTGATTTTGATAAACCCCTGATTGGTTTTATTGGCCGTCTTGTTGGAGAAAAAGGAGCAGACCTTCTCGGAGGAGCGATCCGGGATTCTTTCTTTCATATTGGAAGAAGAATGAACTTCCTTGTGCTGGGAAGCGGGTTCCCTGAAATAGAGGCAGAGCTCAATGATATCAGGCAACTGGCCAACCATGACTATAATGTTTACATCGGTTATAATGAGGGGTTGAGCCACCTTATGTATGCAGGTGCCGACTTCCTGCTCATGCCTTCAAGGGTGGAACCCTGTGGATTGAACCAGATGTATTCGATGCGCTATGGTACAGTGCCAATGGTAAGAAGAGTGGGAGGGCTAAAAGATACCGTAATAGATTTTGGAGACACTGGCGGGTATGGTATATGCTATAATAATGCATTGGTAGGTGATATCACGCATGGAGTATACAGGGCTGTGGAAC
>JAEWIW010000082.1 GCA_023386855.1 Bacteroidota bacterium
CAATGAATGGAATTATAAATCAGAGTTACAATGGGAACTTTTGCAATATAATTATCACCAGAAGTTGCAATCATGCGTAAGGGATCTTAATGGATTGCTCAGGTCCGAACCGGCATTATATGAAAACCAGTTTTCTGTTGAAGGTTTTGAATGGGTCGACCTGAACCACAGGGCAGAATCGGTGATCTGTTTTAAAAGAAAGGGCAGGGATCCTGAAGATGATATAATAGTGATCCTGAATTTAACGCCGGTGGTAAAAAACGACTGGAAGATCTACAGTTTTGGCAAATCGCACTGGCAGGAACTGTTCAACAGCGATGAAGTCCGTTATGGCGGCACGGGCGACACTTATAATCCTGAAATCAAGACTACGCTGGTGAATAAAAATGATAACGAATATGAAATAAATCTCCACCTGCCACCGTTAGCAGCCGTTGTGATCGGTTGATTGGAATGATTTTGGTTCTGCAGCCGTATTGAACATTCAATATCCAAATTTTTTTATATGCGGCAGTTGATCCTATTGATGTTGTTATTTATCGCTATTCTTCCCGGCCTGGAGGCGCAATCCACCGACAGCAGCCAGTATTTTCTTCAAAAGGGCAGGGAAGAGAAAACCGCCAGGAGGTTCAGGGAAGCGGAAAAGAATTTTGCAAAAGCTTCCTCCTATGCTCCAAATAATGCTGAGATCTTAAAGGAACATGCTAATGCTCTTGTGCAGCAAAACCGTTATGCCGAGGCAAGGGAAATTTTTTTAAAAGCAGAGAAAGCTTCTCCCGGCGACCCGGAAGTGATTGAACAATTGGCGACACTTTCATTTAATTTAAGGAAATGGGATGATGCCATACGTTATGCAGGCATCCTTAAAAAAACACCTTCCAATTATATTATCGGCCGCAGTTATTATGAACAGGAAAATTATGGCGAAGCCATGAAATACCTTTCCCAGGCCATGAAAGAAGAACCCTCAAGGGCCGAGATTCCTTATATCATGGGAAGAGCATACCTCGATATGAGTAATTACCGGCAGGCCGCAACAAATTTTGAAAAAGCTATTTCACTGGATTCATCAAGAGCTCAATGGATCTATGAAGCTTCACTGGTTTTTTATGCGGTTCCTGATTATGCAAAATCGCTAAAATACATGCTGCTTGCGGGCCAGAAAGGTTATCCCCGTAATAACGATTATATCGAAAACCTGGGCAATGCCTATATCAATGTGAAGGAGTATGATAAAGGTATTGAGTTACTGAAAGAAGTGTTGCAACGCAAACCTTCCGACCAGGAATTGCTTTACCAGGTGGCGCAGGCTAATTACGATGCAAAGCATTACCAGGAAGCCATTGACTACTGGGACAAAGTGCTGGGTAATGACAAATCAAATGCCCGTTCTCTTTATATGATCGGTATGGCTTACCAGAAAAAAGGTGACAAGGCGAAAGGCCAGCAACTTTGCGACCGCGCTATTGAAATGGATCCATCGTTAAAGAGCCTGAGATCCAAAATGGAAACTGAATTCTAAATCTACTTACATCCTGTCAGGAACTTTAATACCCAGCAGGCTCATGCCGCTATGAATAACATTCACGGTCATTTGTGCCATCTGCAAGCGAAGTTCTTTTTTCTCCGGTGATTCGGCTGTGAGTATGCGCAGTTCGCTGATCAGTGAATTGAACTGTTGCGCCAGTTTGAAAACATAGTTGGCAATTACGGATGGATTCAATTCGCGTGAAGCCTGTTCTAGAATATCAGGGTATTTCTCCAGTTCAATCAATACTTTCTTTTCTGCAGGCAGCACCATTCCGTGCAGTGGTTCATTTTGAGGTTTTTCTTTCCGCAGTATAGACTTTGTTCTTGCATGGGTGTATTGAACAAAGGGCCCGGTGAAGCCATGGAAGTCGATGGATTCCTCAGGGTTAAAGACCATTCTTTTTTTCGGGTCCACTCTTAACAGGAAAAATTTAAGAGCGCCCAATCCTATCATATTGTATAGTTCTTTCAATTCCTCTTCTGTGAAATCCTTTACTTTACCCAGTTCAAGTGTATGCTTTGCTGCAATCGATTCCATTTCGTTTACAAGGTCATCGGCATCAACTACAGTACCTTCGCGGCTTTTCATTCTTCCAGAAGGAAGGTCCACCATACCATAGGATAAATGGTAAATCCCTTCAGCATGCGGGATGCCCAGTTTTTCACAGATCAGTTTCAGCACTTTCATATGATAATTCTGTTCATCACCGATAACATAAATGCTCTGGTCAATATTATAGTCCTCTACCTTTTGCATGGCCAGTCCAAGGTCCTGCGTGATATACACTGAAGTACCATCTTTACGAAGCAATAACTTTTCATCCAATCCATCTGAACTCAGGTCGATCCATACACTCCCGTCTTCCTTCCTCGTGAATAATCCTTTTTCAAGTCCCTGTTCAACAAATTGTTTTCCCAAAAGGTAGGTCTCACTTTCGTAATAGGTCTTGTCGAAGTCGGAACCAATCCTGCGATAGGTTTCTTCAAAACCTTCATATACCCAGCCATTCATTTGTCGCCATAGGTTCAGCGTTTCAGGATCACCTTCTTCCCAGCGAAGCAGCATTTCACGCACTTCATTCATGATAGGTGTATTG
>JAEWIW010000091.1 GCA_023386855.1 Bacteroidota bacterium
GTTCAAAGGGGTGAGATAGTAGGTTTCCTGGGACCCAATGGTGCCGGGAAATCTACCACCATGAAAATTATTACGGGGTATCTTCATCCTGATGCCGGCGATGTACAGGTAGCAGGCATTCATGTTAACACAGCCCCACTGGAAGCTAAAAAAAGAATAGGTTACCTTCCGGAATCCAATCCTTTGTACTTCGAAATGTATGTTCGGGAGTACCTCGATTTCATCGCGGATCTGCATCATATAAACCTTAAGAAAAGCAGGATTGAAGAGGTTATTGAAAAGGTTGGTCTTCAACCTGAAAGCCGTAAGAAGATCGGGCAATTATCAAAGGGATATAAACAGCGCGTTGGGATTGCTGCTGCATTATTACACGACCCTGAAGTAGTGATCCTTGATGAGCCCACCACAGGGCTTGATCCTAACCAGATCATCGAGATCAGGGAAGTGATCAGGACATTAGGAAAGGACAAAACAGTCCTTTTTTCCTCGCATATTTTGCAGGAGGTTGAAGCCGTCTGCGACAGGGTGATCATCATCAATAAAGGGAAACTTGTAGCAGATGATAGTATATCAAAGTTGCGCGCTAATGCGGGCGCTGTATCACAGGTAATAGTGCAATACCGTGAAGATATTGCCACATCAATGCTTTCAGGCCTACAGGGAATTCAATCCATTACTAAAAGCGGACCCGGAACCTTTGGGTTGGCAACGGCTGATCCTGAGCAATTGCGCCGGCAGTTGCTTGAACATTCTTTGTTACATAACCTGAATATAGTTTCTTTGCACAGCGGAGAGACCAGTTTAGAGGGAATATTCAGGGAATTGACAAGTAAAAAATGAGCATGCAGGATGATCCATTTTGCATTTTCATGAATCCATCAAAATAAAAAGAAAGTATCATGAGTTACATTGCCGAGGTTCATGCAAGACAAATTTTAGACAGCCGCGGAAATCCAACTGTTGAAGTAGACATCATCACCGATGAAGGCGTATTGGGAAGAGCTGCCGTTCCAAGCGGTGCCAGTACGGGAATTCATGAAGCAGTAGAGCTTCGCGATAACGATAAATCCGTTTTTTTGGGAAGAGGAGTTTTGAAAGCGGTGGAGAATGTAAACAACACGATCAGTGAAAAACTGCTTGGATTTGAAGTAGCGGACCAGGCTGGACTGGATAACTTATTGATCGAACTCGATGGCACTGCCAATAAAGGAAACCTCGGCGCCAATGCCATGCTTGCCGTTAGTATGGCTGCAGCAAAAGCCGCTGCACTTGAATTGGGACTTCCTCTTTTCCGCTATATCGGCGGCACCAATGCACGAACACTTCCTATCCCCATGATGAATATCCTCAATGGAGGTGCACATGCTGATAACAAGATCGATTTCCAGGAATTCATGGTAATGCCTGTGGGTGCGGGTTCTTTCAGCGAAGGACTTCGCTGGGGAGTAGAGATCTTCCATGCACTGAAAACCGTGTTGAAGAAAAAAGGGTATAGCACCAATGTGGGTGATGAAGGCGGATTTGCCCCGAATATCCAAAGTAATGAAGAAGCTATCGAAACCGTTCTTACAGCGATCACAGCTGCTGGATATACACCCGGATCACAGGTGGCTATTGCCATGGATGCCGCTAACAGTGAGCTGTGGAAAGAAGACCAGAAAAAATACATCTTCCATAAAAGTGATGGTAAGTCAATGGATAGCGAACAGCTGGTAAAATACTGGCAGAACTGGGTTCAGCAGTATCCGATCATCTCCATCGAAGATGGTATGGCTGAAGATGACTGGGAAGGTTGGAATATGCTTACAGAAGCGATCGGCAAGAAATGCCAGCTTGTAGGTGACGATCTTTTTGTTACCAATGTTAAACGCCTGGAGCAGGGTATCCAGCAGGGTATCGGAAATGGACTTCTGGTGAAAGTGAACCAGATCGGAACTGTTACTGAAACCATCAATGCGGTTACCATGGCACAGCATAATGGATACAATACCATCATGAGTCACCGCAGCGGTGAAACTGAAGATACTACCATTGCTGACCTGGCAGTGGCCCTGAATTGCGGCCAGATCAAGACTGGTTCTGCTTCAAGGACCGACAGGATGGCCAAGTATAACCAGCTGATCAGGATCGAGGAAATGCTGGCAGGAAATGCCATCTTCCCAACAGGAAAGATCAGTTTCGGTAAATAATTTACAACAGCCCGTGGCCTAAACTTATAGGGTCACGGGCTATTTATTTTTTATTATCTTTAAGCGTGCAACTCATTCAACGCATACCTGCCTGGATATGGAACAAGTATTTCCTTACTGCTGTTGGTTTTACAGTATGGATGCTTTTCTTTGATGAGCAGGATATCTTTACTACCCATGTTAAACAGAAATCGGAGCTGAACAAGCTAAAGGATAGCCGCGATTATTACCTCCACGAAATTGAATCCACCAAAAAAGAACTGGAACAGCTGAAATCTGACCCTGCAGTATTGGAAAAATATGCAAGGGAAAAGTACAGGATGAAGCGGGACAATGAAGACATTTTCATTGTAGAGCAGTAGGCTGTACAATAAAAGTGCAATGATGCCGTTTTTAAATGCGGACGGACAACCGAAATTGACTCTTTCGGAAATTAGGACATAAATGGTTTGCCTATGACTTCTTTCTTTACAACAGAGGAGCTTATTGAGTATTTGTACAATGAAGCTTCCCAGGAGAAGAGGGCCGCTATTGAGGCCGCATTAAGGTATGATTGGTCGCTTCGCGAAAAGCTGGAAGTTTTAAGATCTTCATCTGCAGCACTCACTTGTGAAAAGCTTTCTCCCCGACCGGAATCGGTCATGAACGTGTTAAATTATGCGAGGGAATCAATGACCGAGCCGATTCAACATTAATACACTGGTCTCCACTGGAGACCATTTGTTTTTTTAAGAATAACAACTTATCCAGATTTCTTAATTGGTCTCCAACGGAGACCATTTGTTTGTTCAGCCTGCTGCATTAATTTCGTCGACACCATGACCCGTAAAGAGAGATTTCGCATTGTGCTTGAATATTTTCAGCAGCATATCCCGGATGCCGAGACGGAACTGATCTATGACAATCCCTACCAACTACTTGTCGCCGTGATCTTGTCGGCCCAATGTACCGACAAAAGGGTTAATATGACCACTCCGGCCATTTTTGAAAAATACCCTGACCCGGTTTCTTTAAGTAAGGCCAGTTTCGATGAACTGCTGCCCCTCGTAAAAAGTATTTCTTATCCCAACAATAAAACAAAGCACCTGCTAGGCATGGCCAAAATGCTGGTTGAGGAATTCAACGGTGAGATTCCTATGACGGTCAATGAATTGGTAAAATTGCCGGGAGTAGGAAGAAAGACCGCAAACGTGATCACTTCCGTTGTAGACCAGCAACCCAATATGGCCGTAGACACCCATGTATTCAGGGTTTCCAGGCGGTTGGGACTAACCGTAAACGCCAGGACTCCTCTGGAAGCCGAAAAGCAGTTGGTAAAATATATACCAACGGAACTAATTCATAAGGCACACCACTGGCTGATACTGCATGGAAGGTATGTTTGCACGGCCAGGAATCCCAAATGTGAACAATGTGGGCTGAGAAAAATCTGTCTTTATTACCGTGAAATCACCATTGGTACCCCCAGGAGTTGAGTGAAATTGGGGAATGAAGAGGCAGAAAAGGACCGGGGGCCGGGGACCGTGGACCGGGTGCATGATCGGCCGGCAGATTGATCGGCCGTCCCAAGGGCCGGAGGTCCGTGGTACGGCCAAGGACAGGATGGAAAAGGACCGTGGGCCGGGGACCGTGGACCGGGTGCCTGATCGGCCGTCCCAAGGACCGGAGGTCCGTGGTACGGCCAAAGACAACATTGAAATGTCGGTGGTACGGCCAGGGAAAGGATGGAAAAGTGGCGGGAAGTGGAGAATCTTAGTATTAGCTTTCCTGGTTTTTGCCCAACCGCTCAGGGCGCAATTCTACTTTTACGACGAGAACCGGGTAGACCCGGAATTGTTGGTGGAATTAGGAGCTGGAGTGGGATTGATGGCGGCGAAAACTGACCTGGGCCGAAGGAGTTTGCTCCCCGCCGGGCAGGACATTCATTCCTGGGTTGATTTGATGGCTCGCATCCAATGGCGAAAGGGCCTGGCGCTAAAAATCACCTATGGTAGTGGTAATGTTTCGGGCGCTGATTCC
>JAEWIW010000168.1 GCA_023386855.1 Bacteroidota bacterium
GGCCTGTACAACGAATTCGCGGCCCAGGGGCTGTTGCTCGAGTGCTGAATTGAGATCTTCCCCAAACACCAGCTGGGTAACCCCGTAGCGGTCGCGCAGATCAGTAAAGGTGATGCTCCCGAATTTCCTCACGGCCTGTATCCAGCCGGCCAGTGTAACTTGCTGTCCAACCTGTTCAATGCGAAGTTCTCCGCAGGTATGCGTTCTGTACATGTATAACCTTTTGTTAGGCGGCAAATGTACATCAAAAGGCTAAACCCGATTTTGAAGGAATTTCAATTTTCCGGGAATTTCACTTATATTAATGGCTGGATTATTTCCATTCCTACCCGAATAACCCCCCAACTCCCTGGAATAGCCATTTTTTTTAGGATCCAACCCTGGACGGACCAACCGATTACGTACCACCTATTCACAAAAAGAAAAATGGAACTCTATGGAAATTCTTTTCATCTTTTCATTAGTGGCAATATCCGTATTGCTCTATGTTCCGGTGTGCAGGTACCGCGAACGATTTATCCTGAACAGGCACCAGCGCAGGTTCAGGACCCAGGAAAATTTTTATCATTCCATCATTTCCCCTCACCTGAAGTATTACAATTACCTCAGCAGCGACGAAAAGCAGAGATTTTTATTCAGGACCTACCTGTTCCGGCAATCACGTAAATTTCATTATATAGAAGTGGAGCCATCGGCCGAAATGCCAGTACTTATCAGCGCTGTAGCCGTGCAGCTAAGTTTTGGCCTGGAGAAATTCAGGCTGGATTATTTCCGCGATATTTTTGTATTAAAAGATGATTACCACTATGGCTTTTATTCAAGGCCTTTCCAGGGTCATGTAGACCATAGCGGGATCTACCTTTCTTGGGACAACTTTCTGAAAGGGATCAAAGGACTCTCCATTAACTGTAATGTAGGCCTTCATGAAATGGGGCATGCATTAGCTTATGTAAATTTTATAACGCAAACGGAGGAAGACAGGCATTTTAAAAAGGAGTTCAGGAATTTTTCCAAAGTGGCCAGGCCAATATTCAATCGTATGCAGGATGGTGAGAAGAACCTGCTGGGTGATTATGCTGCTACCAATTACCATGAGTTCTGGGCCGTCAGCGTGGAAGTTTTCTTTGAGAACCCTGTGAGGATGAAGCATGAATTGCCTGAATTATATATTGCCATGACCAATTTATTAAAGCAGGATCCATTGAAGATATATCTTTCAAAAAAACTGGCAGCCTAGTGATAAGATGTTTACGCTGATGATTTATTGAAACAAAGGGTTCGGGGAGATTGCTGAACAGTGATCTTGATATTGATTTATGAATGATGGTCCACTTCGATGGTCATTTCCATCATCTTTTCTTTTTTTCTTTCATTGGGAAGAATATAGAGATAATAGGAAAAGATAAAAAACAGTCCAATTGAAAAAGGGATGGCGGTGTACCATCGAAGGGTTTCATCCTTTCCAAGGAACTCGACGATCATCCAGTAACCATTGGCACAGATCCAGAACGTGACCGCCAGGTTATGGTATAACTCGGCCTTGATATGTTTTGTCTGGTAAGTGATCAGGATCGCCACGAAAAGAGTAGGTGCGAGCATGATCAATCCAAGCGGCTTCCATAACATGGCCCATGAAAGGTCTTTTACCAGCCAGAACAATATGTGGAGGTTTTCAATTCTCCTGTATCGTGCAGGTATGATGTATAGTTTGGGAGAATTCATCTTTATACTTTTCGCGATAATGTTTTTTCAAATCTTGCTACATCGGCAAGCGGATGAATGGGTTTTCTTTGAACTATATTTTCAGCGAGTTGATGCGCAAAATAAGGAGCAAGTGAAAAACCTTTGGTTCCAAGCCCATTGAGTATACCAATACTTTTCATGGCTGGGTGAAATCCAGCAAAGGGCCGCCTCTCCAGTGTTGCAGGCCGCATGGATGCAACATGATCTTTTAATTTTACCGGAAGCTTTAACCATTGTTCAAGTGATTGCAGCGTTGCCTTCCTGTATTCTTCAGTGGGTTGTTCATGTGTATGATCCCATTCATAAGATGCTCCCGCCCAGAAGAGATCATTGCCTAAGGGCACCAGTTTCATCGATCGTTTATAAACTTTTTCTGTAGGTAATCCGGGGATCTCTACCAGCAATGCCTGTCCTTTATTGCTGGCAAAAGGAAGGTTTAAGAACCATGGGTTTCTTGCGCCATGAACACCATCACAAAAAACAATTTTAGGGGCAGTGAAATCTTTGTAGGAAACACCGGCGTCATTAGCATTCAATGCATCCATTTCAAAATGTTCATCGAGCAGTAGGCCTTTATGATTAAGCTGTTGACGCCATGATGCAAATAAAGGATGGGTACTGACCAGGAAACCGGGGGCGGTTTCACCATAACCAAAATCGTAATTAAAGTATTCCTTGTATTGATCATCATTGCTGATCGATACTAAGTAATCGGCATGCTCTTCAACTCTTTCTGCAAACACATCATGCATCTGCTGGTTAGGAAAGAAGTTGATGATGTTTTTTTGCCTGATGGCTGTGATACCGAGTTCATTGCCAATATTGGTATAAGCTTCAAAAGCAAAAGGCATAATCTCATCGATCATCCATGATTTCACGATCCTCCTGCCGGTTACGGGATTGATCATTCCTGCGGCCGAATAGGATGCTGAACGAGGATCGATTTTATCGATCACCAGGATGTCGAGCCCCTGCTGCAAAAGATACCAGCTAAGAAATGTTCCTGCTGCTCCCTGACCAACTATGATGAGATCTTTTTGCATCGGGCAAAATTAGGGGTTAGTGTGATTTGTGTGATAAGTGTGATTAGTAAGATTAGTTATTTTCTACCATGATCCTTACTCCCTCGGCATAACTGGTAAATTCGGGAGCATACATGCATTGGGCTTTCGTTAGGCCATTGCTGAAGGTTCCCGCATTAGCAACCACCAGTGAATATTCAACCTGGTGATGTCCCTTCGGTAAATGGTCAATGAAAAAATCAGTGCTGGCATCATGGGTCGACTGGTAATATCCTAATGATCCTTTCCATGTATAGCCACTAAGTACCTGTGTGGGTTCAAGCGCAGCTGCCCTCATATCACTGATATGGATATATTCCATTGCACGATCCGAATGAATACTGATGACCACTTTTAACCTGTCGCCTATTTTTAGTATTTGTCCTTCGGTAACAGGTTCCAGTACTGGTCCCTTTTCACTGTTTCTTTCAACATAAATTTTCCTTTCCATTTCCAATGCACCGGATGAGGATTTCACCTGGTTAATATCCTCAAAATATTGCCAGTACACAGCACCCCATGATGGTTGTTCAACAGGTTTTTTACTATGAAGGTTCACTTTAATATTACCCATTGAGGGTTTTATTTCACTTCCTTCAATCGATGTTTTAAAATATCCTGGCATACCCTGCGATGTAGTATCGCTGGATTGCAAGGTTATGTCACCCAGCCTGAAACTTACTTCCGGCGTGGTTTTCAGCCAGTCGTCACCAGTTGTTAGCAGGGCATGGCATGCATCTGCGGTAGCACTTACATTACCCCAGTTATTGGTTTGGCGGTTTTTAAGCAGCCATGTTTTCAACGCAGTAACCTGTTCCTTTGGCGCATTCAATTCATGGAAGGCTTCAATGATGAAGGCCTGCGCTTCGATTGCCGACTGGTACCAGTAATAACCACCAGTAGTTTCTTTCCAGTACATCCCCAGTTCAGGATGGTGAATGGCATTTTCCTGCAGTGCTCTTATGATTTTTGATGCAGTGTTCTTATCACCTGTTCTTGACAGGAACAGTGCCGCAACCGCCTGTCCATACCTGTTGAGTTTGATCCATTGCTTTTGCGATAGCTTCCTGTAGAAATTAAATGCAGGCAGTGCTGTTGCCGTTACTCCCCATTGCTGGTAATAGGTGAGCATATACAGGTAATGCAATTGAATGGTATGAAGGCTTACGGTTTTAGATTTTTTTGCTTCCTCATAATCCCTTATGATTTGATCATGCGTATAAGGCAGGGCCTTTTTTGCCAATTCGGAAAGTTGTGCCTGTTGTTTTTCATTCAATGCATGAAGAGATAAAAGCCTGCCGATACCGATAAGGATCTCCTGTGTAATAAACCGGTCGGATGGTCCCTTTGGCATCCAGCTGAAAGCACCATCATCCTGCTGGAGATTGCGCAATTCTGCAATGGCTTCATCCATGGATATTGTATTAGCATTGCTATCAAAAAGTTTTAGCAAGCCTCTTTGCCTTGCTGATTCCTGTTTTGCTTCAAAAACCCATGGTGTTTGTTGAAGCAGGATGTTTTTCAATTCCTGGTTCTGTTCCAGTTTGCCAAGGTAGCCAGTATCATTATTAATCCAGTGTTTTATTACTTCTTCTATTGCTGGATTAGTGCGAAGCACCTTTGCAGCGATAGCATTGGCATAGATCCTTCCGAACACTTCACTGGATGAACCATTCTTATTTTGTTCCAGGTAGGGTAGTGATTGAACCACCAGCCAGGAAGGATTTGCAGTATATTCAACTGTGAGTTTATGATTTGTGAGGCTTTCACTGCTGTCACTCTTCAACAGGTTAGTGAATTTCAATTTTTTTACAGTATCCTTCTGCATCGCGATGGCCATGGTTTCTGTTACGAGAACGCGGTTGGTCAATACAGGTACTATGCCTTCTTCCGCATCAGTGATATTGCCAGACCTTGCATAAACCCTGTAAATGACCGGCTTCCCATAGAGGTAAGGCACTTCAATACTAAAGGAAGAAACAACTGATTCACCTGCCGCCGCAGTGAAATACTGGTTAGGGAAAAAGTTCCTGAACCATCCGTCAACGGGCTGGTTGGTTTCAGGATCGATCAGTTGCAATTCAACCTGCCCGGTCATTTCTTTATCAGTCATGTTCACAATCTTTGTTACCAGGTCAATCCTGTCGCCTTCACGTAAGAACCTGGGCATATTGGGCTGTACCATCAATGGCTTCTGCGTAATGATGAACCCTTCTGTTATACCCATGGCAAGGGTACTGGTATGTGCAAAACTGATCGACTTCCATCGTGTAAGCGCTTCAGGAATAGTGAAGCTTATTTCAGCTTTTCCATTTTCATCCGTAATTAATTGAGGGATGAAATAGGCCGTTTCACGGAAGTCTTTGCGTGGTGGATTGCTTGTTTTGATACTTTCATCATCTGTCATTTCAGTTGCGGTACTGTCTTCCATGGCATCTTCATCAAATGAAGATTCTGCAATCTTTGGCACTGTCATTCTCATCATCTCCGGCTTCATATTATTAAATATAATGTCGGCTGTATATCTCCGTTCATATGGAGAGTATGTTAGCTCGTCATATGATTTTTCATAGTGATCTAACCCTGGTAACTCTATTGGTTTTGTGAAGGAATTACTTACGCTAAAATTTTCAGGTGCAGTAAAACTGGCGGCATTCAATGGCTTTGTCCATAATGATGGTTTATACCATTGATGCATTCTTAGCTGGTCGAGCGATTCATCATATAGCACCGATGCCAGCTCTGCCTGTACAGGCTTTCCTTTTTTGTTTTCTACAGACACTGTCCATTTTTCAGTGCTTCCCGGTAAGGTTTTATCCCTGTAGGTTTCAAGCTTCACTTCCAGTTCCTTTCCAACAAATGGGATCTGAATATTTTTATTGTCGGTATAAAAGCGGTTGTCTTTAACCGTTGCCATAATGATCCTGAATATTCCCTGATCAGGCGCTTTGATCTTTTTGGTTACCGTTAATGGTTCATTATTTTTTATACGGAAATGGAAATCCCCAGCAGAATCATTACTTATTTCCTGCAGAACAATCCTTGCCTGCGGAAGGTTGGTTTGAACGGAATACTTTAATTCTTCACCTACTTCTATTGAGGAACTGTCGGTTTCAATAGTGGCATAAGCCGGTCCTGTCAGGATTTTTTTCCCGGTAACATTAATGTATGTTTTGGTGCTTACCAGTTGACCAATGCTATCCTTAGCCTCTAATCGCAATAGGTACCAACCCTGTTTCAAAGGCCTGGGGTAAAGAACGAGTTTTTTATTTGCAGTGTCTTTTATTACCTGTAAAACTTTTTCTTCTTTCCAGGTGCTAAACTGGTCTTCATTATTATAAATATCCAGTGGAAAATTTTTGATGAATTCAGTTTCACTCATAATGAACTGGTCAGGTTTAGACCACAATCTTTTTCTCATGATCCTGGAAGGTTCCTGCAGTGGAATGATGGTAGCAGTAATATCAGCATGAATATTTCTGTCATTCATATTCCGGGCTTCCACTGTTAATGAGGGGATGGTGTGTTCATTCCACTCAATAGCGCCAGGAATATCCAGGATAAATGGATCATAACCTGCTTTTATAAATTGTATGTCCGAATGCGTTTCACCATTAATATCAGTGACATCAACACTTACCTTGTAATGGAAAACAGGGGATAACCTGCTGTCAATTTTTTTATCCGGCACAGCATTGAATTCCACTTTGAAATTGCCCTGTTCATCCGTTGTAGTGAATCCATTGATGATTTCCTTTTCATCCCTGCCAGGAAACCTTGAATATATGTAGCGCATCCAGATAGGCAGCATGCTTGTTCTTGTTACCCTGTACCTCACTTTTGCATTTGATATGGCATTGCCTGCATAGGCTACTGCCTTTCCCTGTATTTTAACCAGGTCATTGACCTTAAATGTTCCTACAGGCAAGGGCAACTCAACTGAAAATTTTGGGCGTTTATATTCTTCAACAGAAAAATCGGCCGAGCCTCTGACATCATAACTGCTAATGCTAAATGCACCATTGAGGCTATTGGCAGGAAGCTGGAATTTTCCATAGAAGGAACCAAATTTATTTGTACTGACTTCAATACTGTCAATCACCTCGTCATTAGCATCATATAATGATACAAAGGTTTTAAATCCTGCATCTATTTTGGGTTCGCGGGTCAAAGCATCCTTTGTAGTAACAAGGCCTTTGAACTCTACTATTTGTCCGGGCCTGTATATGGCACGATCAGTAAAATAAAATACCTGCCTGTTCTCCGCTTCGAATTTTTCCTGGTCCTGTATTTTACTATCCTCATCTTCATAACGTGTATAGCCGGTATAGGTATTGACCAGTAACCGGTCGGTTTTGTTTGTAATTTCTATGACCTTTCTTGAATAATTGTCCTTTGAAGTATCCCTGGTACTAAACCAGCCATTCTTATCGGGTTGCGTTTTTGATGCCAGGTAATAACCTAAAGTATCGGAGGCCGCCTTATTACCCCAACGGTAAATATTTACCATTGCATTGCTGACAGCCATTCCTGATTCCCGGTCAACAATAAAATTATCGGCCGACTGGTTAATCAAGGCAATGGATGAAACCTGGAAATCAATGGCAGATAAGATATGTAGGGAATCAACGGTGAAATCCGGACTTGTTGAAAAAAGAATGGAATACTGTCCTGGTCCAAGTGCATTGATCATGGCTTCCACCCTGTGCAGCTGGTAATCCCCTGGAGCAGGTAATTTTTGTTCAACGGATTGCTGGTATTTTTCTTTCACCAGTATATCCCAGTCATATCTTTTCCAACGATCATTTCCTTTTTTCCAATAATCCTGTTGCTGTTTTATGATGCGGTAATATAGCTTGTCAATGTTCCGGTATTCCAGCAACATCAATGATGGTTTTCCCGGTATCACTACTTTTTCCATGGTAACATTTAACATGGAACCGGTGATTTCCTGTTCCAGCTGGAGGCAGTTTGAATATCCTTCTGATGGTGTTGATGTGGCTAACCCTTTCCTGCATAATTCAAGGGCTTTAAGATAACCTAACCGCGCAGTTTCCTGTGCAGGTGATTCCTGGTTGGAAGAAGGGTCATAGGTTTTTCCTAATGCAGCATAATATTCAGCCTGGAGGTACCAGGCCTGGGCTGCGGCGGGCAGGTTCGGGTATGTAGAGGTTATGCTTTCCAGGGCCTGCAGGTAAAGACTATCCTTGTTTTCGAGTGTAGCGTGTTCATGTACAAATACGATCCTTTCAATAGTAACATCAATTAATGCCGATGGATCTTTGTCTTCAAGATGAAAGCCTGTGAGCTGCCGGAGAATTTTCAGGGCATGTATCTTCTTGTCTGTACTGTCTTTATAATTTGGTTTCCAGTCAAGGAAGGCTTTCACA
>JAEWIW010000189.1 GCA_023386855.1 Bacteroidota bacterium
GTGATAAAGCCTCTTTGCTGGGTTACATCTTCCACTTCTCTCAATACATAAGCTGCACTCAGGATAAATTTCCATGGAGAAACAAAATCATATTTATAGGTGGGAATAAACACGCCATTTGCTGTATAAATGGAATCAGTGGTAGCCACCCTTATTTGCTGCCCGTTAGGAAAATAATTTTCCAGGTCTGCAGTGATGGAACCGGTATTATTTTCCTGTAATGCATAAATGGTGGGAGTATGGATTCCCAGGCCAAGCCTTAAGCTATTGGCAGGCTTTACGATCAATCCCAGCTTTGCATTAACCCCAAACCCTTTTACCGACTGGTTTTCAACATATGTCGCATTATTGAAGTTATTATCGGTAATTCCACTGGCATCTTCTTCAAACAAAGTGGATGTACGTGAGTAGTTTAAAATCGGAAGTCCTAATCCAAATCCCAGGTAAACTTTATCATCCATATTGGTTCCGAAACCAAGTGCTATTTCAGTGATGCCACCCTTTGAATCAATTCTTTTTTCCTGGTTAAATACTCCCTGGGTACCAGCAAGAATGGCATCGCGCTGTGGAAGCCCTACCACTTCAATGCGCCCATCAACCGAAAGGGTATCGATCAGGTATGTATAATTGGCCAGCTTGGTTCCCATGTTCAATGGAGCATCGTATAGCCTCACATCAATGGGTAATCCCGATTGAGCGAATTCTTCCGCGAATGCTTCCGAAAATGAACTGTAAGGGTTGGTTCCCTTATAATAAACACTGTTATTGAAGTTTGCTGTGCGGTTAATGGCCAGTGAAATGGCATTGCTGGTCCACCGTCCATAGCGCTTTCCATGCCCGTAAACAAAGCCGGTAACGCCATAATCGAAGGCTGATTTTTTCCCCTTCTCATTAGTATTGAAATAACCCGACTTGATACTGTTCATGGTAAAGCCAGGTGATAACACGAATTCGCCGGTTTTGTAAAATCCAAGACCTGCCGGGTTAACAAAGGTGGAAGTAATATCTCCTCCCAGGGCGCCTACCGCGCCGCCAATGGCCATAGCCCTTGCCGTTCCCCTTGGTGTTGTCCAGCTCATCCTGATAGCGTCTTCGGGAACCTGGGCCTGCAGTGATTGCATGGCTGCCAGCAGGATAAAAAGATATAAAGCCTTTTTCATTGTATCTATTCAATTTAAAGTCAATAAAAAAGAGGAAACATAATTCAAGAATCTCTCAAATTGCATTTCCTCTTCAGGATCAGGTACGAATGAACTTACCTTCCACCGCGTGAGGGACGACTTCCGCCACCTCCACTGTTGCCTCCGCTGTTATTGCTGCTGTTGGAACTTCCTGAACTCCTTGAAGGAGTATAGGACGGTGAAGGATTATATGTTCGAACGGGCCTGCTTTCATTTCTGTCGTAAGTATTACCCTGCCTGTCGTTACCTGAAAATACTTTCTTAAGTGAGTTGCCAAGCTGCGGGTTATTACTGTTCCTGTTCCGGTTATTGTTGTAACCGGGAGTTTCCCTGTAGTAACCTGGTTTACGCATTGCGCTTCCATTGGTATAGGAAGAATTGGTGTAGCTCCTGGTATTGAACGACCTCAATTTCGTATAGGCATTGGGGTTAGTTTTAGGATTTACCACCACGTAATGGTACCCATAAGGATTATAAAAACTATTCCAGCTCCAGTAATTATTGAAGAATACATGTGAAGACCATGGAGACCATGGACTATAATAACCTCCTCCAAATGCAAAAGGATTATAATAACCACCATAAGAAGGATACATCATCCGGCTGTCCATCCAGTAATAGTCGTCAAATGCCGACCATCTTGCACGGTTCCTGACCATCATTCTTAAATAATTATCATCAGGGCTGTAATAACCACCACGGTCATCGTAACGATCATTATATCTTTCGCCCCTGGCCCTGTTTTGGTTTACGACAACATATTCATCCTGCCCCCTGTCGGGAGAAAAATAAACATCGTCGGGCGTTTGGCCGGTACGGTATGCAGTAGAACAACTGGCAAGTCCGGATACTACAACAGCAAGAAGCAATATGCGAGTGTTCATATAAAAGGGTTTTTAAAAATTTCAGCGGTGAAGTTGTTACTTTTGCCGCAATACAGATGAAAATTACAACAAAAAGACTGGTGAACAGCTAAAAACATTGCACCACCAGTGTTAAAATAAAGATTAAAATTCATGAGCAAGGAAATTACTTCGAGGAGCCAGGATTATTCGCAGTGGTACAATGATCTGGTGATAAAAGGGGAACTGGCCGACTATTCAGCAGTGCGTGGTTGCATGGTGATCAAACCCTATGGTTTTGCCCTTTGGGAGAATATGCGCGATGCCCTGGATAAAATGTTCAAGGATACAGGGCATGTTAATGCCTATTTCCCCCTGTTCGTTCCGAAAAGCCTTTTTGAAGCGGAAGAAAAGAATGCAGAAGGATTTGCCAAAGAATGCGCCGTGGTTACGCATTATCGGCTGAAAGCTGATCCCGGCACTAAAGGAAAGCTCATGGTGGACCCTGATTCAAAGCTGGAGGAAGAACTGATCGTTCGTCCAACAAGTGAGGCCATCATCTGGAATACCTATAAGGGCTGGATCCAGTCGTACCGCGATCTTCCCATTCTCATTAACCAATGGGCCAACGTAGTGCGGTGGGAGATGAGAACAAGGTTATTTCTTCGCACTGCCGAATTTCTATGGCAGGAAGGCCATACTGCGCATGCAACCATGCAGGAAGCCGTACAGGAAAGTCGCCAGATGCTTGAAGTATATGCTGATTTTGTCGAGAACTGGATGGCACTGCCCGTAATCAAAGGAGTTAAATCAGAATCAGAGCGTTTTGCCGGTGCTGTAGATACCTATTGCATTGAGGCACTGATGCAGGATGGTAAAGCTTTACAGGCTGGAACATCCCATTTTCTTGGACAAAACTTTGCCAAGGCTTTTGATGTGAAATTCTCTGATAAAGAGAACAAGCTCGATTATGTTTGGGCCACCAGCTGGGGGGTAAGTACCCGCCTGATTGGTGCGCTGGTGATGGCACATAGTGATGATGAGGGATTGATACTTCCTCCAAGGATCGCCCCACTGCAGGTGGTGATCGTTCCCATTTATAAAGGGGAGGACCAGAAAGCACTGATTGATGAAAAAGTTGGTGCATTACTGAAAGAATTGAAGGCCGCAGGCATACGAGTGAAATATGATGATACCGAAAATGCAAGGCCGGGATGGAAATTTGCAGAATACGAAAAGAAAGGCGTTCCATTGAGGATCGCTATTGGGGCAAGGGACCTGGAAAACAATACGGTTGAACTGGCCAGAAGAGATCTTCGAACCAAGGAAACAGTAAGTATGGAGGGCCTAACCGAAAAGATTGTCAACCTGCTTGAAGAAGTACACCAGTCTATCTTTCAAAAAGCATTACAATACCGGGATGAGCATATCACTGAAGTGAACAGCTGGGAGGAGTTCAAAAAAGTGCTCAACGAAAAAGGTGGATTTATTGCTGCTCACTGGGATGGTTCTGCTGAAACAGAAGAAAAGATCAAGGAAGAAACAAAAGCAACTATTAGGTGCATTCCGCTGGATGCCAAAGAAGAAGAGGGAGTTTGCGTTTATTCCGGTAAACCATCGGCCAAAAGAGTGCTGTTCGCACAGGCTTATTAACCGTTTGACATCTTTTCATATATTGAGCCACCAAAACCCAACTTATTCATGGAGCAGGATGTTCAATCTCAAAATCTTTTTGATCTGCAGGTAGATCAGGAATCGAGCCTTTATCTTTCAGAAGCCGCTAAATGGGGTAAGTTTCTATCCATTATCGGTTTTATCCTAAGTGGCCTGATGGCACTGATGGGGCTTTTTGCAGGTTCTATATTCAGCAGCACGCTTTCGCAGATGGAAGGAATGGGAGCAGGGTTTGGAGGTAGCATGTTTACCCTTATTTACCTTGTATTTGCTATATTATGGTTTTTCCCCTGCCTGTACCTGTTTCGTTTTGCGACCAAGGCGCAACTGGCTTTACGATCCAGTGAACAGCAAACGCTGAACAACAGCTTCAGGAATCTAAAGTCGTGTTTCCGCTTTATGGGAATCTTTACCATTATCATGCTGGTGCTATATGCTATCGTGTTTGTAGTAGCTATAGGTGCAGCGATGGTTTCCTAGTTTCCTGAGTAATAATTATAATCTTTTAGCAGTACCTGGAGGAAATCAAGGTCGGTACCGTCATATTCAATACCCAGTTTAGATTTTATTCTTGCTGAAATCTTTCCGGCAAGAACAGGATCATTTTTTTTTCTTACTGTTTCAATTACAGATTTTAATGTATTGATATCACGGTCGCTTAACTGCATTACCTGTTCATAGCTTGGTTTATACCCCGATTCCAGTTCAGTGAATACGGTATCTTCCCATGATGTTCTTCGCTTCAGGTCAATCAGCAAGGTATCAGCAACTATATCGCCGATCCGCTGTGAGCGCTCGGTGAAAATGATGGAAATAATACCTGCAAAGGTGAGAGGCATGGTCCACCAGGGCAGGGCATTAAAAGCCACCGCAAAGGGTATCCAGTAAGGGAAATCGATCAGCCGGAACACCCACCGGATAAGGAACTGGCCAATTGAAGGCTGCCCTCCCTCAGCGGTGATTACCTGGATATTCATCGCAATTTTCCCTATGCTTCTTCCATTCATGGTTACCTCGCAGATCAAATGGTAGAAAAGCACCGGCAGGCTGATCAGCAGGCCGCTGACTTCCCAAACATTGGTAAAAACAAAAAATGAATATGTGCCTGTTAAGGATGATACCACGCCCACATAGAGCCAGCATACCAACAGGTCAATCAGCCAGGCAACCATGCGCTTGACGAATGGTGCCAGTACGAAATCAATTTCAATATTGAACCCTGTATCAAGTTTGACCTGCGGCATCAAACAAAGGAACTGAATTTTTATTAACAGGCATTTATCCTTTATATTTAAAGTGTATGCGTGAAGGACAGTTCATAAGAAAGAACATCAGCAAATGGAAACAATATCAATATGAGAAGTCGGCCCATCCTGATGAACTGGCGGAAAGATTTACCGACCTGGTGAATGACCTGGGCTATTCCAAAACTTTTTTCCCTCATAGCCGTGTAACGCAATATTTAAACGCTCTTGCTTCCAAAATATACCTGGGCATTTACCGGAATAAAAAAGAAGACCGTTCAAGACTCTGGACTTTCTGGAAAACTGAATTGCCGCTGACCATCAGGAAGCATCACCGGCAGCTTTTGTTCAGCTTTTTATTGTTCCTGGCTTTTGTATTGCTGGCCGTTTTTTCAACCCTGCAGGACCAGTCATATGTTCGTGGAGTCCTGGGCGATGGGTATATTGAAATGACAGAAGACAATATATCGCGTGGTGATCCTTTTGGTGTTTATAAGGATGCCGACCGTTTCAGGATGTTCCTGACCATTGCAATGAACAATGTGAAAGTGGCATTCACTGTTTTTGTTGGGGGATTTCTTGCCAGCCTGGGAACCATCTGGTTATTGTTCGAGAATGGAACTATGCTGGGTTCTTTCCAGACCTTCTTTTTCCTGAAAGATCTTGGTTGGGAATCCATACTGGTAGTCTGGATACATGGAACCCTGGAAATTTCGGCGATCATCATTGCCGGTGGCGCGGGTTTGATTGTGGGCAATAGCATATTGTTTCCAAAAACTTTCAGCAGGATGGAATCATTGAAGAGGGGAGTAAAAGATGGATTAAAACTGATGATTGGCCTTGTTCCCGTTTTCATTGCGGCTGCGTTTCTTGAAGGCTATATAACACGATACTCCACCATGCCAAGGTATGCAAGCATTTCTATTTTGATAATTTCCTTGTTATTTATACTGTGGTATTTCTTGATCTATCCTGTTAGGGTAAAAAATAAATTGATTCGTAAGAACAATGATGAAGTGCTGGATAAAATATAAAATCAGCTCAAAGCTTTTGTTGCTGCTGGCCTTGCTTTGCCTGCCTGCATCCATGATAGCCCAGGTGGGTCAAGGTTCTAATAGAACTGTACCC
>JAEWIW010000114.1 GCA_023386855.1 Bacteroidota bacterium
TTGCTATCCTTTTATTCCAGAAAAAATTCTTTCATAAAAAACCTTCGGAAGGCCCGGGCTCTCCAGTCCAAACAACCTCGCCGGTCAACGATACGGTACAAGTTTTGTAAGGGATAGGTTGCGATTCCATAGCATCAAAAGGATCGCTTACCTATAACTACAAATCATGAGAACCTTAACCTACTGCCTTTTATCCGTTGCCCTGTTGTTAACTTTTTCCTGTTCGAAGGAGATCAGTCTTGAAAATTCCGGAGCCCCGGTTCCACCAACAGAACAAATGCAATGGCAGTTTGAAGATTCCCTGGGTATTAAACAGGGCAATGTTGATACTGCATATATTGCCAACCAGGGCGCCATTGAAGCGCTTTTCCTTGATGGTACCACCGAAGATGGCCAGGCACGCATCATGATAAATGTTGTAGCTGAGCCACTGGTTGCCGGTACTTATTCTGCTGAAAATGTTTCCTTCGCTTATTATACCGGCCAGGACCTGATCTATTTCAATGATCCTTCGGTTGGAGAATTTTCCATCACCATTACCTCCATCGACACAGCGAAGGTTTCCGGAACATTCAGCGGTGTGATCGTTGATACAAGAACAGGGATCACCAGTATAAAGAATGGCGCTTTTTCAGCAAACATCAATTCGGTTCCTCCCGGCGGAACATCAGAAGGTACACTGGTCTGCGATAATATCCAGGTAATGGGTGATTATATCAAGGGAGAAGATCTCAACGCAACACATTATATCGAATTTGATGTGAATGTTACAACCCCCGGTTCATTCACTATTTCTACTGAAACAGTGAATGGTATCAGTTATGCCGCGCAGGGTGAATTCCCTAATGCAGGATTATTCACGGTTCAACTGGGCGCTTTTGGAACGCCATTGGAAAGTGAACAATCCCAGTTTGTTCTTACCTATGGAAATTCAAGCTGTACGTTTACGGTAGATGTAAAAGCCGCTGCCGATAGCCTGGTGGATGCGCCGGATGGTTTATTGTCGGCGGAAGAAAAAACTTTTGGTACAGTGAAACGCGATGATATGAAGTACTGGGCTTCCAATAAAAAGATCGGTGAAATTCAATCAACCACTAATCCAACGCGTAAACTATTTTATGATGCCAATGGTAGACTTACCTCGCAGGAGTTCTGGATGTCGGATGGTTTAGGTGGAACATTTAAGGATCACACTTATAAATATTCCTATGATGGAAGTGGAAATGTTGCAGCGATTTTACTGGTAGGTGATAATGGCGAATTCCTGGATAGCGCGTTCCGGTTTACCTATAATGCCGTTAAGGCCATTACTTCCAAAACCGTTTATTCCAATGGAACACCCACCATGCGGGCGGATTATACTTATGTGAACGGGAACATTGTTAAAATCAGTTATACCGATAACGGGTTAACTAAATATGTTGATTCAGTATTGGTGGATTATGATACCAGGAATAATAAGATAAGGGATATTCATACGCAATTTTATTTCATTGATATGGCCAATGTGCTGGAAGATACCCACCAGAACGAGATCTTTTATTTCAGTGATAATTATCCAACGAAGATGACGCTGAGCAATGGAACAGCGATTGATGTGGAAGTGACCATCAATCCCAATTTTGTTCCAACTGAAATATTCCTGGATGGACAGTCGTGGTTCAAATATTATTATTAATAGCTCAACCTATTTAAACAGGTTAAAAGAAAAAGAGGCTGAACTTAATAAGTCAGCCTCTTTTTTTGTTCATAGTGAAGACTAAGTTTAGATATCACCAACCATTTTCTCCGGAATCACCCATTCATCAAATTCAGCAGGGGTAAGGTATCCAAGCTTCACAGCCATTTCTTTTAAGGTAGTGCCTTCTTTATGTGCTTTCTGAGCGATCTCCGCTGCTTTGTAGTACCCGATCTTTGTATTGAGCGCGGTAACCAGCATGAGTGAATTGTTCACATGTTTTTTAATGTTCTCTTCAATCGGCCTGATGCCTTCTGCACATTTATCATTGAAGGAAACACATCCTTCGCCGATCAGTCTGGCGCTATGAAGAAAATTATAGATCATTACCGGTTTGAATACATTCAGTTCGAAATGACCTGTTGCGCCACCTATATTGATGGCCACATCATTACCCATTACCTGTGCGGCGATCATGGTAAGGGCTTCACATTGCGTAGGGTTTACCTTGCCAGGCATGATGGATGAACCGGGTTCATTGTCGGGAATAAATATCTCGCCGATACCTGAACGAGGGCCAGAAGAAAGCATGCGGATATCATTGGCGATCTTCATAAGGCTTACCGCAACAGTCTTTAATGCACCATGTGCTTCCACGATGGCATCATGTGCAGCAAGGGATTCAAATTTATTTTCTGCGGTAACAAAGGGCAGGCCTGTCAATGCCGCAATATGCTTTGCTACATTCTCCGCGTAATTCTTTGGTGTATTGATGCCTGTACCAACGGCGGTTCCACCAAGGGCCAGCTCGGAAAGATGGGCAAGGGTATTTTTGATCGCCCTTAATCCATGGTCAAGCTGTGATACATAGCCACTGAATTCCTGTCCAAGTGTTAAAGGGGTGGCATCCATGAAATGGGTACGTCCGATCTTTACCACTTTCATAAATTCCTTGCTCTTACTGGCAAGCGTATCTCTTAATTTTTCAATGCCGGGAATAGTGTTTTCCATCAACAGCTTGTAGGCTGCAATATGCATTGCTGTGGGAAAGGTATCGTTTGATGATTGTGATTTGTTTACATCATCATTAGGATGTAAGAATTTTTCTTTATCAGTAAGTTGTCCTCCCTGCATAACATGACCACGGTAGGCAATCACTTCATTCACGTTCATATTACTCTGTGTGCCGCTACCTGTTTGCCATACCACCAGCGGGAAGTAATCATCAAGCTTTCCTTCAAGGATTTCATCGCAAACCTTCCCGATCAGGTCTGATTTTTCTTTGGGTAGAACACCAGCTTCATAGTTGGTGATAGCTGCCGCTTTCTTCAGGTAAGCAAAAGCCTGGATGATCTGCTTCGGCATCCTGTTGATATCAGTGGCGATCTTAAAGTTCTCGATACTGCGCTGGGTCTGCGCGCCATACAGGGCATCTGCGGGAACCTGTACTTCACCCATCGTGTCTTTTTCTATACGGTAATTCATATAAACAAGTTATGGGCACAAAGGTAAACCTTAAGCCTATGCGATATATGGAAGGAAGAAATCTTAATCCGGTAAACTCCTGGAATAAACTTTGAACTTGTTACGCCAGGGCAATGCTGAAGTGATTTTGCCAACCGCAATTCATGCAGCTTACTTACCCCTGAACTGTGGCTTTCTTTTTTCCAGGAAAGCGGTTGTGCCTTCCAGCATATCTTCTGTCTGGAAACATTGACCAAATGAAGAGATCTCCAGTGCATACCCATCAATGCTTTCATCCATCACTGCATTGGAGGTTTGAATACATTTGGCCAGGGCCAGCGGTGCCTTGCTATTGATCACTTCTAAAATTGCCACAGCCTGCTGCAGCAGCTGGTCTTGCGGAAATATATGGTTGACCAGTCCCCATTGAAGTGCCTGTTGCGCATCGATCATGTTACCGCTAAGGATCATTTCAAGTGCCCTGCCTTTGCCGATAAGCTGGGTAAGCCGTTGCGTACCTCCATACCCTGGAATCAAACCGAGGTTAACTTCTGGCTGTCCAAACTTTGCCTGTTCACTGGCCAGTCGAAAATGACAGGCCATGGCCAGTTCGCATCCGCCACCAAGGGCAAAGCCATTCACGGCGGCAATAATGGGTTTGAAAGATTCTTCGATTTTAAAAAATATATCCTGTCCACGCTGGGCCAGTTCCATTCCTTCTTCAACACTCAAGCCCTGGAACTCGCGGATATCAGCACCTGCAACAAATGCTTTATTACCTGCACCGGTTATAATGCCGCTCCTGATGCTTTCATCTTCATGCAAAGCATCAATGGCATCAGAGAGTTCTGCCATCACTTCACGATTCAGCGCGTTGAGTTTATCGGGACGGTTAATGGTGATCGTCATGATCCCATTTTCTACACTGGTTAATACGGTATTGTTCATATGGTCAAAGTTGAATGTGCATTGAATAAAAGACTAGAATGTCCTTTTCTGGGCCACCTGCTCTTTTATATATCCTGCAATTTCGGTGGTGGGTGTACCCGGAGCGAACAGTTTACCCACACCCATAGCGTTCAGGGTTTCCATATCATCGGGAGGAATGATACCTCCACCGGTCAGCAGCACATCATTCATATTCCTGTTTTTCATCAGCTCAATGATCCTTGGGAACACGGTCATATGTGCGCCACTGAGGATACTGATGCCAATGGCATCTACATCTTCCTGTAATGCAGCATTGACAACCATTTCAGCGGTCTGCCGAAGACCGGTATAGATCACTTCCATTCCTGCATCCCTTAACGCTGTGGCGATAACCTTAGCGCCACGGTCATGACCGTCCAATCCTACCTTGGCAACCAGTACTCTTATTGGCCTGTTATTCATGATAATTTTTCCAGCACGTTCTCAATGCGTTTAATAGTTTCTTCTTTACCCAGCATGGCAGCGATATCAAAAACGGGTGGACCAAATTTTCCCCCTACCAGCATGATGCGGAAGGGCAGCTGTACTTCACCGGGTTTGATAGTATGTGTTGCGGCGATCTGTTTAAATCCTTCTTCAATAAAGGCACTGTTCCAGGTATCAATGGCATCGATCTCTTTGATAAGATCGCGGAAGAAAGCGGTCTTTGTTTCATTCCATTTTCCCCTGATGGCTTCCAGGTCTGGATTTGCAGGAGTAACAAAAAAGAAGGACGACTGTTCCCAAAGGTCGGGAAGCAGGGTGCAACGCTCTTTCACCAGGTGAATGATCTCTTTAAGTTTATCATTTCCTGCAATAAGGTGTATGTTTTTTGCTTCAGCCATATGAACCAGTTCCTGTAAAAGCAGGTCTTCATCCACTTTCTTTATCCATTCATGGTTGAACCATTTGGCTTTTTCAAAATCGAATTTAGCTCCTGCTTTATGAACTCTTTCCATCGAAAATTTCTCCACCAGTTCCTCAAGGCTGAAGAGTTCCTGTTCTGTTCCATCATTCCATCCCAGCATAGCCAGCATATTCACGAAAGCCTCAGGTAAGAAGCCCCTTTCTTTAAATCCTTCCACGAATTCATTGTTGCGCGGATCGGTCCAGTTCATCGGGAATACGGGGAAACCATATTTTGATCCATCTCTTTTGCTGAGTTTTCCATTAGGACCCATGATCAATGGAAGATGCGCCCATTGCGGCATTTGTTCTTTCCATCCAAGGTATTCCCATAATAAAAGGTGCACTGGTGCACTCGGCAGCCATTCTTCACCGCGGAAGGCATGCGTGATCTGCATGAGGTAATCATCCACTACAACCGCAAGATGGTAGGTAGGCATACCATCCGCTTTCAATAATACTTTATCATCGACCTGGTTGGTGTTGAAACTGATATGACCACGGATCATATCATCAAAGGAAACTTCTTTATCAGCAGGCATTTTTATTCTTATCACGTAAGGCGTTCCTTCCGCGATCAGCCGGTTCACCTCATCTTCAGCAAGCGTAAGAGAATTACGCATTTTCATGCGGATCTCCTGGTTGTATTGAGGTGATACATTGGAGGCAGACTTAAAATTATTACGCATTTCTTCCAGCTCGGCAGGTGTGTCAAATGCATAATAAGCATTGCCCTGTGAAACCAGTTTATCTGCATATTCCCTGTACAAAGCCTTGCGTTCGCTTTGGCGATAGGGACCAAAAGCACCAGGGGTAAATGGACTTTCATCAGGGATGAGTCCACACCACTCCAGGCAGTTCATGATATATTGCTCAGCGCCTTCAACAAAACGCGACTGGTCGGTGTCTTCAATTCGTAAAACAAAATCACCACCATTCTGTTTTGCAAAGAGATAATTATACAATACCGTGCGTACGCCACCCAGGTGCAATCCGCCTGTTGGACTAGGTGCAAACCGGACTCTGACTTTTCTATCCATGGCAACAAAGTTAACAGAATTAGGTACTTGAAGAAATCAGTTTGAAGGGCGAGGGGCAAGAATGCGAGCGAGCCGCTGAGCGCTTAAAGCTTATATTTGTTATACCC
>JAEWIW010000197.1 GCA_023386855.1 Bacteroidota bacterium
CAGCAGCGGTATAATCTTTTACAAAATAAACTCCTACTCCAAGTACAGCGGAAAGAGATTTTTCATCATGCGATTTTTGTGCAAAGATGATCATGGTTTTACTGAATAGTGAATAGAGCGTTGGCAACACCATCTGGATGGGAGCTGCTTTGGGGTTAGCTTCAAAGTATTGAATGATACGCATTGCCTTGCCCATATCCTTCCGGGCAAGTGCATTGTTCAGTTCAAAGGCATTGTATTCTTTACTAACACCAACAAACTTTTCTATATCATCTTCGGTGATGGATTTTCTGGAACCCAGGTTAATGATGATTTTATTAACCTCGTTATCGATCCGGCTAAGGTCATTGCCCAGGTGATCAACCAGCAGCAACGAAGCTTTGGGTTGAATGGTGAATCCCCTTGACCGAACCAGTTCGGCTGTCCATTCCGGCAACTGGCTGTCGTAAAGTTTTTTAGTCGAAAGCAATTCGCCTTTTTCTTTTAATACTTTGGCGAACTTACTTCTTCCATCAACTTTTTTATTCTTGTATGCCACTACAAAAACAGTAGAAGAAAGCGGTTTTTGAACATATGGTTCAAGTTTATCTATGTCCTTCATTTGTTGCGCTTCCTTCAGGATCACTACCTGCCTTTCAGCAAACATCGGGTAACGCATGCATGCATTGACCACATCGGTCCATGATGCATCTTTACCATAGAACACCGATAAATTAAAGGAAGCTTCTGCCTCGGGAAGAATATTGTTTTCAGCATAGGATATTATCTTGTCGATATAATATTCTTCTTCTCCTTCAAGCCAATAAACCGGTTTAAACAATTGCTTTTTCCAATCCCCAAGTATTTTATCTACCGACATCAGCGAGTATCTTTAAGTCGCAATATTAAGGAAAACCTGCCGCCCTAAAAACTTGATTTCCGGTTTGGCATGGTTTTAGCCTAACCCATTTTCGGTTTATCAAAGAACCAGTACTATACCAAAAAAAACGAAAAAACAGAAATTATGAGTACCAGTAATTATCCTTCGGCAAACCCTTCAAATGAACCTCAAAAAAGAGATTCAAAAAATTTGATCATTGGCGTATTAGCCGTCGCCATTCTTGCAACCTGGGGATATTTCCTTTGGGACAAGAACAATAATGACCAGAAAATGACCCAGCTTCAAAGCCAGTATGTTGCTGTGGATTCATCAAAAAATGAATTGCAGAAAAGTTTTGATGCAGCATTGACAAGGTTGGATTCTCTTACAGGTTATAACAATGAAATTGAAGGCAAACTTAGCGATCGCAACAGCGAGATCTCTAAATTGAAAGGACAAATAGGAAGCATTCTTAAGAAACAAAAACTTACAGATGCTGAAAAGAGAAAAGCACAATCTCTTATTACTGAACTGAACGACAAGATCGCTAACCTGGAACAGGAAGTGGCTCGATTAACCCAGGAAAACCAGCAGCTCACTACTGAGAAAGAAGCCGTGACTGTGGAAAGAGACCAGTTCCGTGCACAGAAAGACACACTGGAAACCGTTAAGAAAGGTCTTGAAGAAAAAGTGGATGTAGCTTCTACACTGAATGCCTACGCCATCTCCATCACTCCAATTAATGAGAAAAGCAGTGGTAAGGAAAAAGTTACCACCACAGCAAAGCGTGTTGACAAACTGGTGATCGCATTTGATGTAGACAACAGGATCGCACCTCCCGGGTCAACTGATGTTTATGTAGCTATCACTGATCCTGATGGTAAGCCGGTTACTGTTGAAGCGCTTGGTTCAGGAACTTTTACCACACGTGAAGAAGGTGAAAAAGCCTATACTGCAAAGGTTCCTGTAGAAATTGAAACAGGCAAGAAAAAGCATGTTGAATTTGCATGGAGACAAAACAGTGATTTCAAAAGAGGAAATTACAAGATCGAAGTTTACCACAACGGTTACAAGATCGGTGAAGGTGTGAGAACACTGAAGAAAGGTGGATTGTTCGGCTAGAAGATAAAAACTTATCTGGCCAGGGAAGATAAAAAAAAGAGCCGGGTCGAAGGATCCGGTTTTTTTTGGTGCTGTTGGAGTAATCTCCAACAGCTTTTTTTTGTCCCGATTACAAGGATCGCTATAAGTTAGGTTGACGAAAGTGATAAACCACCCTTTTTTGACGGTTGCGGCAAATGATAAAAGCCAACGTAAATGAGGCGCTGCGGCATATGATACAAACCACTTTAATAAAGCACCCGCAGTGATTACCAGGCAGCCCTAATGAGGCGCTACAGTAGATTACAGAATAGCCCTTACCGAAGCCCTTCCCACATGAATAACTCCCGCACTCCCGGCTTTACGACCTTCGTACTGAATATTCATTTCAAGGCTTTGGGATAATCTCCTTGTCAGGTCAAGTGTCCATAGATAGTTTTTACCAGGTTGCAATCCTTCAAGAAGGATATAAGAAGTTGTACTTCCTGCATTGGCATGCCCGGAGGCTGAACTAAAATTGATATGCTGGTAAGTAAATTTTCCCAGTACTGAAGTATTCTGCAGCACATTGTATTTGGATTCCATATTAACAGCATGTGATAATGCTTTCTCCAAATCACCCATCCTGTTTTTCCTATTGCCGTAACGATAACCTGTTACCAATCGAAAGTTACTTCCTTTGGTAAACGTTATCCTTGGTTCAATCGATTGTTGTTTGATGGAATAATTCCTGTTATCAAACTTGACACTGCTGCTCGAAAGGATATTCAATCCATCCTTTCCTGTAAGATCAATCAATACCTGCTTTGTAATATTCCATCTTAGTTTAGCACTCCATTCTTTCAATTGGCGCGATTCATATCCATAGGTTAGTAAAGCCCTGCTTCCATTGGTTGATCGGACCAGGTCCATTCCCCATTTATTACTATAACGATTGAAGGAAAAAGTATTTACAAATACCTGGTTCAGCGTTAGCAATGAAGTGTCTGATCCGGGATCGGCGAATGGATTGAACTGCACCAGGCCCCTGGCCATTTCTTTCTTATTCACCTGCAACGATGACTGCAGGTTTATCCTGGAAATCAACTTTCCTGTGAATGCCGCATTTTGTTGATTGATCACATTTCGCGGGTTAATAGCCACACTGTAATTAAGGGTATTGTAATTGGCTTTAATGAATTCGTTCGTTGGTGTAAATATTCGTATATACTTTGCCTGGTCCGGGAAAAGTGCCACTTCAAATTCATTCAGCGATTGAACGCCATTGCTATCATAATCATTCCAGGTAAACTCACCCTGGCCTGCAGGAACTTCAAGAAAAGCATAATCTCTTTTCTGTTCCTGGCCTGCCCCTACTTCATACAGTATATTTCCGTTGAGCAATCCTTTCCATTCAGTGAACTGGTATTCTGCCCGTCCCAACAGGCTTTTATCGGATGGATGACTCGAATTTTCAGAAAGGCTTTTAAGGCTCCTGAAAGTGGTATTGACCCGGAGCTGGTGATGGTCGCTTTTAAGAAGCTCCGCATATAACTGGATATTCTGGCTCCTGTCGGATCGTTTCAATTCCTTAAAAACAGGATAGGCATCCGTTCTTGTATAATAGGTAAGACCCCATTTGTTTGGTTTATCATCCGGCGATTTAAACCCTGCCTGGATAATGGAAAATGAAAAACTTTGCAGTGCCATGGAATCAGAAAGCCTTCTTTTCACTTCATTATGCTCCATTGAATAATTCGCGAACAACGAATAGTTCTTAAGGGATGCAAATGATTTGTTGAGCGAAACATAAGGTTTGAAAAAATATCCCTGTTCATCATCGGAGCTGAAATTTGTTATTTGAAGCTGGTTATTGAATTTCCAACCCTTTATAT
>JAEWIW010000283.1 GCA_023386855.1 Bacteroidota bacterium
GCTTTAAGGCATCATCTGGAAGATCATTGATCAGCATTTCCTTCCTTGACCTGGCTGCCTGTCCTGCAATGCCTTCGCCAAGCTGGAGTTCTTTGGGAATACTGTTCCTGGAAAGACCAATGGTGGCAGAAAGCTCAAGTTTTTGCTGGTCCATGGTAGCATAATAAAATGCAGCAGTGGGGGCATTGGTATAGGATGCCAGCATTTCGGTGATCTTGAAAGCAAGATCGTCAAGATTGGTTTCTCCGATCATGTTATCATTCAAAAGGCTGATGCCCGATTTCTGCCATTCCTTGTTGCCAAGATCGCGAAAGGAATGATCGAGCGATGCTGCCATTTTATTGAGGGAAGAAGCAAGCGGTCCGAGGATCTCGTTTTCTTCGGCATTGACTCTTGCCTGGTAATCGCCCGAAGAAATTTTGTTGGCAATGCTTTCGATTACATGGATACGTGAAGTGATCTCATGTTCCTTCTCTTCAAGTTCACTGGTGAGCCGTGAACGTTTATCAAAATCATTGATTACCCTTACAAAGGAAAGCACAATGATAAGAATGGAAAACCCTGATGCAACCAGGATGAGTACAGGGGTTGCAGCGGCGAAGGTATTCATCCTTGAAGTGCGCGAAGCCAGGAACTGCTGTTCTCTTTCTTCCATTTTACGAACCAGTGTACGGATATCATCCATAATATTTTTGCCGGTGGTAAATGCTACTGGGTTCAGTTTCCCGGTCTGCGCATGTTCATCTATAACGGCCTGGAGGATATCAAAACGATTATTGACAAGAGTTTCCAGTGAATCCATGGATTGCTGCTGCTGCGGGTCTTCTGTTATAAGTGTTCGTGCACTCTGTATTCTTTCATTGGCCCTTTCATAAGCGCCCCTGTAGGGTTCCAGGAAAATTTCATTGCCAGTTAGAAGATATCCTCTTTGTCCGCCTTCACCATCTTTTACAGCCGAGATGATGCTTTCAAGTGTTTTGATAACCTCGTTGGTCTTGTTAGCCAGCTTGGCATTGTCGATCAGGTTGTTGATGCTGATATAGGATGCCACCGCTGTAATTACCAGCAGCAACAGGGCCAGGGCATAGGTTAAAATAAGGTTACGTTTGAAGTTGGTCATGCCAGGTCTTTATCTTTTTGAGACGGTTTGAAATCAGGGCCTTCCTGCCTTGCGGGAAGGGTAAGAATAAAGGTGGTTCCTTCTCCTTCCTTGCTTTTTGCATGCAGTTGCCCTTTGTGTTTTTCTATGATTTTTTTCACGATGGCCAGGCCGATTCCTGTGCCTTCATATTCCTGCTTACCATGCAGCCGCTGGAAGATGGTAAATATTTTATCGTGGTACATTTCATTAAATCCAATGCCATTATCCTGGATATAGACCCTGAAATCCGTAGCATTACCTGGATCGGAAGGTTGGGAATGCGTATTGACCCATTCTCCCCAGATGCGGACATGAGGGGCCACATCTTTGCGTGAAAATTTAAGCGCATTACTCAGTATATTCTGAAATACCTGCCGCATCTGCCCGGGAATGAGATCAATGGCAGGAAGGGGTTCGTATTCAATGGTTGCATTTTTTTCCCTGATGGTTAATTCAAGGTCATTGATGGATTCCTGCAGTATGGCGTCGAGAGATGCATGGGTAAATTGTACCGTGGTGGAAAGCTTTGAATAATTCAGCAGGTCATTGATCAGGCTTCTCATTCTTTCCGCAGAATCGATGACCTTGTGCATATGTTTCTTTGCTTCCTCTGAATCCAGGAGGTAGCGGGTTTCAATGATCTTGCTAAAAGTAATGATCTTTCGAAGGGGTTCCTGGAGATCGTGTGAAGCAATGGAAGCATATTGCTGCAGTTCGGTATTGCTTTGTTCAAGTTGCTGGTTAGCATCCAGTAATTCATGTGTTCTTTCCTTCACCTTGTCTTCCAGCATCAGGTTGGCATTATGAAGATCTGCCTCCGCTTTTTTCCGGATCTCCACTTCTTCGGAAAGGGCCAGGGAAATCTGGTTCAGTTCACGTGCCTGTTCGGAAAGGCGGTAAAAGGTTTTCACTTTAAGCAGGAGCAGGTCGGCATCAAAGGGCTTGGTTACATAATCTACACCACCGGATTCATATCCCTGCGTGATAAAGCGTTTATCGATGTTTACTGCTGAAAGGAAAATAACGGGGATATTTTTTGTGCGGCTATAACCTTTGAGGGTTTCGGCCACTTCATACCCATCCATATGTGGCATCTGCACATCGAGGATGATGAGGGCATATTCCTTTTTAAGCACTTTTTTCAGTGCTTCTTCGCCGGAACTTGCCGTATCAACATCGTACAGGTTAAGTTGCAGCAGTTTTTGAAGCGAGAAAAGGTTCTCTTGCTTGTCGTCAACAATCAGTATCATATTGATTGCGGAATCAATGAATAAATGTACAGTAAATTTTTGGTGGTTATCCTGAGATCAACACCAACAAAGTCACAGGATATTAAATCGGCTGCGGTTTACCCGTTATCAGCATACAATAAACGTCCGTGAGCTATTGCTGAGCGATTTCAGCTTACTATCCAGGTTACCATGAACACTACCCGCGATGGATGAAATGATATGTTTCAGTTCATTGATATCGGTGGGTTTGGTAATGAAGCAGATGGCTCCGTTCATCATGGTTTGCTCAATGTCCCTGGACTGTGATGATGTGGTATACATGATCACAGGAATTTTTTGAAGAACAGGATCGGATTTAAGTTCGGCAAGGCATTGCTTGCCATCCATTTTTGGCATGTTAAGGTCAAGAAAGATCACGTGCGGCAGGGAATCCTGCTCTTTGCGCAACAGATCCAGCGCTTCCTTTCCATTTTCTGCGCTCCTGAAACGGATACCTGGATCCACTTCTTTGAGAATTTCTTCAAAGAGAGAAGTGTCATCAATATCGTCGTCTACCAGTAAAAAATACGTTGGTTTACCCATAAATTTTTATTGTCATAGGGTCTTTGCAGGGGGGCAAAGGGCGTAAACTAAGTATATTATTTCAAATTAGGAAAAGTATTAGGGAATACGGAATACGGAAAACGGAATAGGAAATACCAAATACAAAATACAAAATAGTTAGCCGGTGGTGGATTGGAGTGAAGGGCTGGGAATCGATGGCTGGAAGAAAAGCTTGTAGCGATTATTGAAAAGAAGGGAATTGAAAACAGGGATCGAATCCAGGGAA
>JAEWIW010000288.1 GCA_023386855.1 Bacteroidota bacterium
GGTGAAAAGAATGGGTGGTGTTCCACTGATCCTGGAACCATTGACCTATGATTTCAGTGGAGATCCAACTTACCTGCAATATCCAAGAGCGAAGGAATCTGAGATCTATGATTTCGTGATCAATGAAATGGAATCCATAAAAACGGACCTTCCTGATGCGCCCGGAACAAAATCACGTGCAACAAAAGCCGCAGCACTTGCACTTGAATCAAGGGCCGCATTATATGCAGGGTCTATTGCAAAATATGGTTCTGCTAAAACACCCCAGGTTTCTCTTCCTGGTGGTGAAGTGGGTATTCCTGCTTCCATGGCCCAGGGATATTATGAAACTTCCTTAAGGGCTGCACAGGAGATCATTAATGCAGGTAATTATTCCTTGTATAAGAAGAAGCCTGATCTTTCTGAAAACTTCTCCAGTCTTTTCCTTGATAAAGCAAACAATCCTGAAGTGATCTTTGTTGAAGATTACAAGCTGAAGAACAAGATGCATGATTTCACGGTAGACAACCAGCCTTCTTCAATGACTGAAGAAAGTTTTGGAAGTGCGGTGAATCCTTCATTAAATCTTGTACAGGAATTTGAATTGCTCGATAATACCTATGCACCCATTCCGAATGTAGCCAATGGTGATTATGTATATTATGATCAGCCGATGGATATTTTCGCTGGCAGGGATGCAAGGCTTGCTGGAACAGTTATCCTTCCAGGTTCCAGTTTCCGCAGCAGGCCGGTTGATATCTGGGGTGGATTCATGTTACAGGATAAATCTATTATAACTGGAACACGCTGGAACGAACAGAAGACCCTTCCTGGAAAAACAGCGCCTGAAGTTGTCATCGGAAGAGATGGTCCAATTGCAGGACTGGAATCCAGTGCACAAACAGGTTTCCTGATCAGGAAATACCTTGATCCTACTGTTGGTGCGGGTTCACTGGGAACTAAAAGTGAAGTATGGTGGATAAGATTCCGCTATGCCGAAGTGTTGCTGAATGCCGCTGAAGCTGCCTTTGAACTTGGCCAACCAGATGTTGCTGCAGGTTATATTAACCAGGTAAGAGAGCGTGCCGGTTTAATGACTCCTTTGACAGCCGGTGAAATCAGCCTTGATCGCCTTGTTCATGAAAGAAGGGTAGAGCTTGCTTTTGAAGATCATACGCTTTGGGATATGAAACGGTTGAGGCTTGCAACAGAAGTTTGGAATGGAACACCTATGACCGTTGCAGATCTTAAATCAAATATTGGTAAAGCGAATAAAACCAATACACAGGTATTCGGTTTAATTCCTTACAAAGTATATGCTCCAGGTCAGCCAATTGATGGCAAATGGGTATTCGATGTAGCAAAGCCCAATGCAGTTACCAATCCCGACAGGTTCCGCCTGGGAAATTATTATTCCTATATCGATGATAACATCATCAATAACAATCCAAAAATTGTTAGAAATCCAAACCAGTAGTGTTCATCGGAAAATTCAAGATTATGCAATTACGTTCATACTTTTTTATATTATTGGTTCTTGCAGGATTTCTTACATCCTGTTCAAAGGACAACTATGATGCGCCAGGTTCAACCTTTTCAGGCCGCATCGTTTACCAGGGCGATCCCATTGAAGTGGAATATAACCAGGTTCGTTTCCAGCTATGGCAAACGGGCTTTGGTAAACTCACTCCAATTGACGTGGTGATCAAGCCGGATGGGTCATTTTCTTCCCTGCTGTTCAATGGTAGCTATAAGCTTTCCTTTCCAGGCGGGCAAGGACCATACATGACCCTTCATGATGGATCATCAAAGGATACGCTCGCCATTGATATCAGTGGAAACAAAACCATGGACATCAACGTGGTTCCTTATTACATGGTGCGGAACCCGCAGTTCAATGTCAGCAACGGCGCAGTGGGAGCCAATTTTTCATTGGAAAAGATCATCACCGATGCTAATGCAAAAGACATAGAAAGAGTGACGCTATACCTGAACAATACCGTATTTGTTTCCGGCGCAGCAAATGTTGCCAATTCAAATATCAATGGTTCGGATATTACTGATCTCAATAACATTACCATGAGTGTGAATATTCCTAACCTGACCAGGTCTCAGAATTACATCTTCGCGAGAATCGGTGTAAAGATCAGCGGGGTAGAGGATATGATCTTTTCTCCTGTTAAAGAACTTAACTTTTAATTTTTTGTTGTTATGGCGTAAGGTCATCCTTTAATGGGGTGGCCTTTTATTTACATTTTTTAGGCTAATTTTTGCGCTCAATCTGATAAAATGATAAACATGAAAAGACGGTCTGTACTGTTCGTTGCCGCCTTTGTGGCATGGGGCCTGCTGGCCAATGCCCAGGTGCCCGCTGTTAGTGGACAAAGAATAACTACTCCATGGGCAGAAAAGGTTGATAAGGCTAACCCGCTGCCTGAATATCCACGCCCACAGCTGGTGAGAAAAAGCTGGACAAGCCTTAATGGCCAATGGGATTACAGTATTCTTCCAAAATCTTCAGAAAGCATTCCTGCATCCTATACTGGAAAGATTACTGTGCCTTTTGCCGTTGAATCTGCATTGTCAGGTGTTGGTGAATGGGTTGGCAAGGATAGCGTGCTTTGGTATAACAGGAGCTTTACTGTTCCTGCTGATGCAAAAAACAAAAACCTGCTGCTGCATTTTGGTGCGGTCGACTGGTCATGCGAAGTATATGTGAATGGTAAAAAAGTAGGTGAACACCAGGGTGGCTTTGATCCCTTTTCTTTTGATATTACCAGTGCCCTGAAAAAAGGAAAGCAACAACAACTTGCTGTAAGGGTATGGGATCCAACCGATGAGGGTCCTCAGCCTAGGGGAAAGCAGATCAGGAACCCCCATGGCATCTGGTACACGCCTGTAACTGGTATCTG
>JAEWIW010000321.1 GCA_023386855.1 Bacteroidota bacterium
TATCTGAGAAGACTAACTGCTATGATCAGCTACGATAACCCATTGCCCATTAATTTTGCGAAACAATAAAGTATAATGACCTGAAACATCACCAACAGTTCGTTTCAACATCCACTTACCTACAACAAAATAATTGCTGGCATCAAGTTTTTCAACCTTGATGATTTGGAAAGAAAGTTTGCCCATATGGGCAGCATCGGGATAATTGCGTTTATAATTCTGCAGGGTATTATCATACCCGTACGTAACTCCTGATTTGCCAATGAACATAAGTGAATCACTTTTCCAGTAGCCCTGCATGAAAGAAGTTACATCACCTTTATTCCAATTTAGTGTCTGCCTGTGCAATATGGAGCGAATTTCCTGTTCCTCCACCGACTGGGAGAAACAGGAATTCGCTACAAGTAAAAATAAAAGCAGTTTTAAATAGCCCATGCGCGGTCGCCTTTTTTATAAGGAATGCATCCTTCGTAACGGCCAGGTGTTTCAACATATCGAAGCGCCTGGGTAGCCCCAACTTCAGAAGTGAAATAACCCAGGAGAGTTAGTTCTTTCATCATCCGGAAATAATGCGCGGGCTCGTCATCTTTTTTATTCTTCGCATACTCACGGGCATCCTTATCCAGCTGCACCAGCAGTTCATGTTTTTGTTCCGGTGTTGTTTGCATGAAGTCCTTGTCAAATTTTTTCTTGCTTTCATCATTAAGTTTTTCCATTCCTTCATGGAATACTTTCTGGTCTTCTTTGGTATAGCAATCATTGACCATGACAGTCATGAAAGCACCCACTTTTGCAGCTTTGGCTCCCGGTGTCTGTGTTGCAGGGATAATGGTTTCAGCCACCTCATCGAGGAAAGCCACATCATCATCCTGGAAAACCAGCCGGGCACCATCTTTCCTGTCAGATGATTTACATCCTTCGAGGAACATGGAACCACCCACGATGGTTCCGCCAAGTAATAAAGCAACTCTTGAAAGGGCGTCGCGACGATTCATATAGTTACATTAATAAGTTAGAGATTCTGTTTTTTAAGTTCATTCACGGCAAAATCGGCAGCTCTTGCTGTCAATGCCATGTAAGTAAGTGAAGGGTTCACGCATGATGCGGAGGTCATACATGCACCATCGGTAACGAAAACATTTTTGGCATCCCATACCTGGTTATGCGCATTGAGTACAGAGGTCTTTGGATTGCGACCCATACGGGCAGTTCCCATTTCATGAATACCCATACCCATTGCATAATCGTTATCGTAGGTTCTTACATTTTTAACACCGGCCGCTTCAAGCATTTCCTTTGCATCTTCCATCATATCCTTGCGCATCTTCTTTTCATTTTCCCTGATCTCGGCGTTCATATTCAGCACAGGCAATCCCCATTTGTCTTTTTTATCCTTATCAAGGCTAACCATATTTTCATGGTAAGGGAGGATTTCACCGAATGCACCCACACCGATGGTCCATGGCCCTGGTTCGGTCAATGCTTCTTTAAGATCAGCGCCAATATTTAATTCAGCAACATCCCTTCTCCAGCCCTGGCGGCTGGCACCACCCTGGTAGCCGAAGCCCCGCAGGTAATCTCTTTTATCGTTTCCTATATTCCTGAAGCGCGGTATATAAATACCATTTGCCCGCCGGCCGAAATAATATTTATCATCATATCCTTCCACTGTTCCACCGGCACCACAACGGAAATGGTGATCCATAACGTTATGTCCCAGTTCACCACTGCTGCTTCCTAATCCTCCAGGCCATACATCAGTTGCTGAATTGAACAGCACCCATGCGGAGTTCAATGCAGAAGCACAGAGAAATACCACTTTTGCCTTGTATTCATATGTCTTGTTGGTTTCCGCATCAAGCACTTCCACCCCGGTAGCTTTTTTCGAATCCTTATCATAAAGAATTCTGGTTACGATTGAAAAAGGTCGGAGGGTCAGGTTGCCCGTTTTCATGGCAGCGGGAAGTGTTGAAGACTGTGTGCTGAAATACCCACCAAACGGGCATCCCAACCAACATTTATTCCTATACTGGCAATTTGATCTTCCCTGGTGAGGCACGGTAAGATTAGCCACCCGACCGATGGTCATCATCCTGGTTCCCTTAAAATGATCTTTAATACGTGCTGCCACATCTTTTTCAACGCAGTTCATTTCCATGGGGGGAAGGAACTGCCCGTCGGGTAATTGAGGCAACCCGTCTTTACTACCACTGATACCGGCAAAGCGTTCGGCATAGTCGTACCAGGGAGCAATATCATTATAGCGAATGGGCCAGTCTATGGCGATACCTTCTTTAGCGTTGGCTTCAAAGTCGATGGGACTATGGCGATAGCTTTGCCTTCCCCACATCAATGACCTGCCACCTACCTGGTAACCACGGTACCAGTCGAACCGTTTAGTTTCGGTATAGGGGCAGTCCTTATCGCTTGCCCAGTAATCAAGGTTGGTTTCATTCAGCGGGTAGTCGCGTTTTAATACAGGGTAATCTTCGATCATTTGCTGGGTTCGTCCTCCGCGGTGAGGAAATTCCCAGGGACCTTTGTTGGCGTTTTTGTAATCTACAATATGCTTCACGTCTCTGCCACGTTCAAGCATGATTACTTTGAGACCTTTTTCGGTCAGTTCTTTTGCTGCCCAGCCACCGCTGATGCCAGAGCCAACCACAATTGCGTCATAGACATTGTCTGCCATGTTGATTGTTTATCGTTAGTGTTTGAGTATTGGTTATTGGGTATTATACATCACATATGGAAATAGCTTTTTTAAGCGCTGCAAGCTGTTGTTCTTTTTCTTTTGATGAAGGAATGAATTCCTGCGCAACATAACCCGTATAATCAAGATCAGTTAAGGCTTTCATGATGGCAGGGTAATACAGTTCCTGGCTTTCGTCGATCTCGTTCCTTCCAGGAACACCTCCTGTATGGTAATGAGCTATATAATCATAATTGTTCCTGATGGTGCGGATAACATCTCCTTCATCGATCTGCATATGGTAGATATCATAGAGCAGTTTGAAGTTAGGTGAGCCAACCCTTTTCACCAGTTCCACGCCCCAGGAAGTATGATCACACTGGTAATCTTTATGATCCACTTTACTGTTCAGCAGTTCCATGATCACCATTACCTTATTTTTTTCGGCAAGGTTCATGACCTGTTTCAGTCCTTCAGTACAATTTTTCAAACCGGTTTCATCATCGATGCCCCTGCGGTTACCGCTAAAGCAGATCAGGTTCTTATATCCTGCCCTGGCAACCAGTGGAATCATTTCTGTGTAATTCTTAACCAGCTGCGCATGAAATTTTTTATCATTCCATCCATCAACGAGGTTGATCTCGGCACCGTTGCACATGGATGAATCCAGCTGGTATTTTTTCAGTGTTGGCCAGTCGTTGGGACCTACCAGGTCAATGGCTTTAATGCCCATGTTTTTTGCTGCAGCACAAAATTCATCAAGGGGTATACTGCCATAACACCAGCGGCATACAGCATGATGGATATTTCCTTTCAGGTTCATTGTATTTGAGGTGGAATCAGTACAGAAGGATGAAAGCATGGAAGCGCTGCTGATCGCTGCTGTTCCTGCAAGTATATTTTTCATCGCACTGCGGCGATTCTGTGGGGTTGACATGAAATAATGTTTCAGACAATTTAATGAAAATTGTTAAGCCACGGCCGCTACAGTCAAATGCTGCTTTTTCCTGTTGCGCATATAGATCACCAACCCTGTAAAGGCAACGATCAGCACAAGAGGGATCATCATGGTAGCATTAAGGATTTCGGGGCCCGCCGCTTTCTTTGCCTCATTGAGTGCATTGGCCATATCTGTTCCGGGTGCTGCTGCGCTATAGGCCGACAATTCAGCTCCTGCGGGAAGTTTAGCTACTACATGGCGGTCATAGTAACCACCCATGAACATCAT